>JAFSOW010000145.1 GCA_017443165.1 Acidaminococcaceae bacterium
GAATATCAGGAACGGATCCCTGAATGGATGGAGAGCGTCGAGATATCCCAGGTCTGGAAGAAGATAAATATTGAGGGAACGGCGCTTGCAACGGAAGTGCCTGCCTCCTGTATCAGTCTGAAGGATCCTTCGGAAGTCAGCATGACCATGGAAGTTTACGGAAACGAAAGCATCATGGTGGGGCTGGTCTCTTATCCCGCCGGACAGTTCGCGTTCATGCCTCCGGCGCTGGACAATCTGCAACAGGAAGAAAAGACCGCGGTGCTGGAAGGGCTGAAACAAAAACTCGCTGCCGACACAAAAGACACGGCAGCGGGCTATAAAGGTGAGTTCATTACGGTCGGCGGACGCAGCTGCGTGAAAGCGACCTATGAAGTCAGCGGCAGTAATAATGAAAGTTACACTTTTGTTAAGGACGGCAGGATATTTGAACTGGGATTTGTGTTCAAACCGGAACACAAAGAAGCCGTCCGGCCGGTTATCACACATGTGCTGGAAAACCTGCAGATGTAAGATTCCCCGGGAAATTAGTAAAAAGGTGTAATGAAAAGCATATTACGATGCGTAAATGCATCTTTAATAGTGTTGAGCTAAAGCAAAGGAGGACTCTGTTTCAATGAAAAAAGTATTTGCGATTGCATTAGCGGTTGTCATGATGCTGAGCGTAGTCCTGGGCTGCGGCGGCAAAAAGGCTGTACAGCCTGCACCGCCCCAGACGAAGGTCTCGGAGAACCAGAACAAAGAGAAGGGTTATGCTGCTTCGGAAAAAACAAAACAAAAAGACAATGCGCAGCAGAAACAAACTTCTTCTAAAACAAATGACCAGGGTGGCAGTGCAGCATCATCCGGAGCCAAAGTACAAGTGGAAAAGGGTAAGGCCTATACCGATAAGGACCATGTGGCGGCTTATATCCATGTATATAAGACCCTGCCTCCCAACTACATTACCAAAGGACAGGCCGCCAAACTGGGCTGGAAGAAAGAAGGCACATTGGATAAAGTCGCTCCCGGCAAAAGCATCGGCGGGGACCGCTACAACAACTATGAAAAGAAACTGCCGGATAAACAGGGACGGAGTTGGAAAGAATGCGACATTGATTACGTAAAGGGAAACCGGAACGCGAAACGGATCTGCTTCTCCAACGACGGACTGATCTATTACTCTGCGTCCCATTACCGTGATTTTGTCAGATTGTACTGATGGCAGCCAAGGAGGTTCAGCATATGGAAATCGTATTGGACGAAAAAAGATTTAAGGGCAGATCAAGAGCCCATGCTTATTTAAAAGAAAAACTGAATTTACCGGACTACTACGGAAGGAACCTGGATGCGTTGTACGATTGCCTGGGGGAAATTATGGAAGAAACGGTCATCGTGGTTCCGAAGGTCATCCGGAACAAAGAGTATCTGGGCGAGTACGGGCAGACGATGCTGCAGGTCTTCCGGGACGCGGCCGAGGAAAATCCTGCACTGACGGTACAGTTTAAAGAGTCCCCCAAAAAATAAGCAGTGTGTCAGCAGGAGGAACCAGACGGCAAGACAATCCGGGCGCTTTCTGCGGTGATGGAAACAATTATGCGTAAAGAACTGGATTATTTCTGGGTTGGCGAAGAATATGGAGGGCGACAGAGCCTGCTTCCGGATTTTATCATGCGGTTTGCGGGCTGCGCCGCCGTTACGGCCTGTGACAGCCTGATCTATATGACGCTGTATAAAAACAAAAAAAGTCTTTGCCCGTTTTCCACAGACCAGTTGCGGGGTAGGGAATATGTGAATTTCTTCAAGACGGTAAAGCCCTATCTTCGTCCCCGTTTCGGAGGCGTAAACAGATTGGAAATATTTGTGGACGGGTTCAAAAATTTCCTGAAGGAGCATGGGCCAACGCTTCTGGATGTGCTGCCCTGGTCTGGCGACCATACGGAGAAAACAACGATTGATGCCATCAAACAGCAGATCGACCGGGGGTTCCTGATCCCGTACCTGCTGCTGCATCACCAGAACCCTGCCTTCGAAAACTATGAATGGCACTGGTTCCTGCTTACCGGTTACGAGGAAAAACCGGACGGGCGTTTTATGGTGAAAGCTGTTACCTACGGTTCTTTTGAATGGCTGGATTTTGCCAAACTCTGGAACACGGGCTATAAACGTAAAGGCGGACTGGTGCTGTTACGGGACAGCGCTTCGTAAAAGAACCGCGGTTACATCCCGTTGAATGACGGGGGCTCCTTTTTTGTGATATAATTACCGGGTAGAAGCATTGTTCAAAAGCATAGGCAGATAAAGGTTATATATAGTTTTTATGCATAAAGGAATGGAGGCACGGACATGAAAAAGAAAACAGCCTTGTTAACGGCTATGATTCTCGCGTTGGGCATTTCTGTGTGCAATGCACAGAATAACGGGATGGCGGCAGAGGCTGCCGGGATCAACTGTAAGGACGGCGTGTGTGAATTTGTCCTTGGAACTGCCGGCGGTGAAAGGACTGCGTTTGCTGCCATTAATCCTTACAACAACGCTGTGCCGGATATTGAAGGAGAGTGGGCCAGAGACGTAAAGCAGCTGGGGCCCCACGATGTGTTTACGGCCGGCCAGACGGAACCACTGGCGGGCGTAGTATTTTCTGTCAATAACCCTATTAAAAATTTCAAAGTGCTGTCCCTGTACTTAAAGGATTTCAGCGACGGCAAACCGATCTTCCTGGTGAAAGAACTGTACACAAAAGAGGTGTTCCGGCCGGACCGTCAGCTGCTTGTGAAATTTTCGTTCATTGGCAGCATTCCCAACAACGGCATCTCTTATACCGATGGCAACGGCAAGACCCGGTACTATTCCATCAGCGAAAGCGGTATGGACGGGTCTCTGGTGTTCGTTGAGTTTTAATAATACACAATCCTGACAGTCAGGCCATCATTGCCAACGTAAAAGTTTCCCCCCTGCGAAAGACAGCGTGAACGAAGACTGTATTTCGCAGGGGGTATTCGTATGCCACAGTTTTGTCAAAGGTTTGACGCAAAAAAAACTTCTTTACCTGCCATACTTTTTTAAAACAGAAAATGAAAAAGTAACCGATTGTTGCAAAAGCGAATTATCATAGCACGATAAACGGGCTAAACGAAAGAGAGAAAAACGGGAGGTGTGATATGAAAATAAAGAAATGGCTGACGGGAGCAGTTCTTTCCCTTTGCCTTCTGATGAATACACTGGCGATGCCGGCCGCATCTGCCGGAACATTGGGAGACATAGTGGCGGAACGATTTCCTTCGATTTCTGCCCTGCAGGAAAAACTGGGAAACAAAGACACCCTCCGGGAAAGCCTGCAGTATCTGGAAAACTGGCAGGAATATGTAGACCGTGGCATCGAAAAACTGAACGAACTGAGCGACGCGTTGAAGGAAAAGGGCATGACCCTGGCTTTGGATCACTTTTCCGGAAAGATCAACGACTATGTGAACGAAAACGCGCCTTTCAAGATTGAAGAAGGATACGAGACGAAAATCGTACCCGTTGTTACCGTCGGCAGTAAAGGATATATCGGGGCGGCCCAGATCTGCGGCCCGAAGGAACAGTTGGAAAAATGCAAGGCGGCGCTGACGGTTGAGGGGCAGCTGGCATCCGGAGCGGTACGGGTCCAGTATCTGGTGCCGATCGACACGGCAAAACCAACCAGCCTGGAAAACGTGCACCGTGTACAGGGCGTAGGCGTCAGCGCACGGCTGGATCTTGGCTTTCCCGGATGAACTGAACTAGAAGCTGTGATTAAAGCCTAACGAAAACCCGAAAGCGTGATGGCCCGGATTTTTTTTCCTCATGCCGTTGGAGCTGTGGCTGAACATGTAGCCCAGGCTGATCGAGTTATCTTTTGTGTACTTCCACGTAAGCCTGGGGCCGATGCGCCACATGAATCCCCAGGGACGCCCCTGGGCGGGAAAAGATTTGTTATAAATCAGGAAAGAACCGGAAAATTCCAGATCACCGTAAAGTTTGCCGCTGATCGGGCGCTCCCAGCGTATCATGCCGGCAGGTCCCAGCCCCACCGCGTTACTGTTACGGCGGATATCATCCTCCGTGGTATAGCCGTGGGCCCGGGTGAAAGTAAGGCCCCGGTGAAAGGTCAGGCCTGCGTGTTCATGGGCTTTCTGGAAAATATGGACATTGTAGTTATCGATGAACCGCCTGGCATAGATACGGTGCATCAGGTATTCAGTCTGGATTTCCACATTATTTGCCTTTGCCTGGCAGACAGTCTGGGGAAAGACAGTAATCATCAAAAAAGAAAATAAAATTGCTGCAAAACAGACAGTTTTAGCGTACTTCATAAGTTCCTCCGGATAAAAACATATAATACAATATGGTTTCTGAGCACAATTGTTAGAACGGTTAGTGCTTTATACAATTTTATCAGAAATTTGTCAGCCGTGTAAACGATTTTCGATATAAAAACTATTGCAAAAGCCGGCTGCTTTTTTTACAATTATCATAAGCACAACTAATTAAAGAAGGCGTTTTAATTTTGGAAAACCAATTCTCCCGTACGGAGCTGTTGCTGGGAAAAGAGAAAATGGAAAAACTGGCTGCCGGCCGTGTCTGCATCTTCGGTATAGGGGGCGTAGGCGGCTATGTGGCGGAAGCCCTGGCCCGCAGCGGCGTCGGTCATCTGGAACTGGTGGATAACGATGTTGTCTGCCTGTCCAACCTGAACCGGCAGATCATTGCCACCCACGAAACAGTGGGACGGTATAAAGTGGACGTGATGAAGGAACGGATCCTCTCCATCAATCCGGCTGCGGAAGTGACAGTGCACAAATGCTTCTACCTGCCCGAAACCCGGGCGCAGTTTGATTTTACTAACTATGATTATGTGGTGGATGCCATCGACACGGTTGCAGGGAAAATAGCGCTGGTATTGCAGGCGGAGGAAAGCGGGACGCCCATCATCAGTAGTATGGGGGCGGGAAATAAACTGGACCCCGCCGCCTTCCAGGTCGCGGATATCTACCAGACAACCGTCTGTCCTCTGGCGAAAGTGATGCGTAAAGAAC
>JAFSOW010000146.1 GCA_017443165.1 Acidaminococcaceae bacterium
CGTTCGTCCTGAGCCAGGATCAAACTCTCCATAATAGTTTTATAGAAAGCCGATTCGGCTCTTCTTGTTGTTCAGAATTTCTTTGACTTTTTTGGATCTGCCCCGAAGGGCTGACCCGCACATTCATCTGGTTCGTTATTCAGTTCTCAAGGTTCCGCCGTCTTTCGACGACTTGGTTATAATAGCACTTCTTTTTCCCTTTGTCAACACCTTTTTTAAAAAACTTTTTCTTCTGTCTTGCCGGTCTGGAATTTAAAGTTATCAATCTCGGGACGCATGTCTTCAGCACCCTCTTTTGCATCTTCCATCAGCAATGCCTGAAGCACGATGGCACACTCCAGCCGTTTCTTCTGAATCTTGCAGCCATATTCATAGGGTATTGTTATATCACCGTTTACAAGGTCCGCATTGGCGTGACAGCCACCGCTGCAGAAGAAACGGGCCCAGCATTCTTTACATTTCGGTTTGGTCATGACATGTGTATTCCGGAATTTTTTAACCAGGTCAGGTCTCACAATACCGGTATCCAGTGTACCCATCCTGTAATTCTCGCGGCCGACAAACTGGTGGCAGGGATAAATCTCTCCGGATGGTGTTATGGCATAATACTCATGACCAGCTCCGCAGCCCGCCAGCCGTTTTGCCACACAGGGACCGTTATCCAGGGCTACATTAAAATGGAAGAAATCAAAAGGTTCACCTTTCCCGCGTCGGCGTTTCAGATACTCTGCAGCCAGCCTGTCGTATTCCGCAAACAGAACCGGCAGATCTTCTTCGGTCAGGGTGTACGGTTCCGTGGTGCCCACTACCGGTTCCATGGATATTTCCCTGCCGACCTCGGTCATCTTCAGCACTTCCTCCGCAAAATGCGTACTGAAATGCGTGTAGGTGCCACGCAAATAATAATTCCAGCCTTTACGGCTTTGGATAATCTTTTTAAAACCCCGTACCGCTGCGTCATAGCTGCCCGTCTGATTGGGAAACGGGCGCATGGCGTTGTGCATCTCTTTGCCGCCGTCCAGGCTCAGCACCACCATTACACGGTTCTCGTTCAGGAATTTTATGATTTCATCATTCAGCAGGGTTCCGTTTGTTGTCAACGTAAGTTTAATATTCTTGTTCGCTTCCCCTTCGCGTTTTCTTGCATACTGAATGATCTCTTTGACTACGCCAAAGTTCACCAGCGGTTCCCCGCCAAACAGGTCGATTTCCAGGTTATGGCGCTTACGGCTTCCGTCAATAGCAAAGTCTATGGCTTTTTTGCCGGTTTCCGCGCTCATCAGTTCCCGTTTGCCGCCGAAATCCCCGGTTCCCGCAAAGCAGTATTTGCAGCGCAGGTTGCAGTCATGGGCTACATGCAGGCACAGGGATTTCAAAACCGGTTCTGTCGCAAAAGTTTCCGGCACGTCAAATTCCGGGGAAAACAGGAGCCCCTGTTCCATCAACTCATGCAGTTCGCCCAATATTTCCCGCAGCTCTGTTTCTTCATAAAAGTCCTTCAGCGCCGCGACGGTTTCCTCATCATTATTTCCGTTAAATATCCCCAGAATGTCATAGGCCGCCTGATCAAGCAGGTGCACGGCGCCGCTATTGACGTCCAGCACCGCCAGGTCCTCATTTACCTTCATCCGGTGAATCAGTTTATTATCCATAATTATATAATCTGCCTTTCTGTCAGGAAACCCCTGACCTGGTAAACCTAAACCGTAACCACGCCGGCATCCAGGCTGGAGTTTCTCATATGAAAACAGCTCCCCGCACTAACAGGGAGCTGTTTAACATGCTGGTTTTTCCTGATTGATTATTTGTGTTCGCAAACCTGATTGCCAACCGTGCAGGAAGTCTTGCATGCAGACTGACAGGAAGCCGGGCACTCTCCGCAGCCTCCGGTACGCAACGTTTTGTTAATCATTGCTTTATTGACGGTCTTAATATGTTTTTTCATTTCAAGCCCTCCTTGGATATGATACTTTATTTTACCTTGTTTTCACCTAATATGCAAGGTTTTTATTGCAAACAAATTTTAAGAAAGCACCAATTAACTCATCTGTGCAACGATTCATTCAGATAAACGGCAGCAGCCGCCGCGCTTTATCCAGCAAAATGACAGGAAGCCCTTTTTCTTCAAGATACCCGAAAACATAACATTTCTGCAGCACCTTTTCCACATCTTTGGCACCGTTTCCCCGGTCATACACCCCGGCTCGACGCAGGGCGAAAGGAGTTTCCTCAACAATTTTCAATGTATTGCAGCCAGCCTGTCCGGAAAAACCGTATTCATATTTAAAATATTTGCGGATTTCGGCAATGATTGCATCATTAAACGCACCATTGGTGAACGCAATGCCGCTGATCCAGAAATTCATCTTCTGGTAAAACAGGTTCAATGGCTGGTAAATTTCCCAGGGCAGCAACTCAGGCTTGATGGAAGTAAGCGGGTCGTGGCTCATGCTGTGGGAACCGATTTCCATTCCCTGGTCATGCATCTCTTTAATCTGGGCAAACGACATATATTTTTTCATGCCATCCTGGTTCTTTTCCTTCCCTACATCATTCCCCACAATATAAAAGTTACCGCGGAAACCATACTTTTTCAATAAAGGAAATGCTTCTGTATAATTGTTTTCATACCCGTCGTCAAACGTCACGATGACGGTATTCATCACATTCTGCCGGCTCTTCAGCAGTATCACGGCCTGAGGGGCCGTAACCACATTATAGCCCTGCGCTTTTAAGTATTGCAGATGTTCTTCAAAAACACCCGGGGCAACACAAAGATCCGCAGGCCAGCCTGCCGGCACCTCACTGATGCTGTGATACATCAGTGCCGGTATGGCGCGCATCTTATAATTTTCAAAATCTTCTTTTATACGTCCCTTATATGCCATGCCGCAAATCGCGGCTAGCACGAGCAAAACACTCAGGATACGGTAAACTGTTTTAAACATACTCGCTTATATCCATACCTTTAATAACTGCTATCTGCTGAATTTTATTCAGCCGGTGGTTCAATCCCGATTTTCCAACCGATCCGTCCGTAAACTCAACCAGATCGTTCAGGGAAACATCCGGATGCTGCATACGCAGTTCCGCGGTTTCTTTCAGTTTTTGCGGCAGCTGGTCATACCCGTCATGGCTCTGTAAAAAGCGAATGCAGGCCACCTGTAACACGGAAGCCCGGATCACCTTGTTCAGATTTGCCGTTTCGCAGTTCACCTGCCGGTTCACATTATTCCGCATCTCCTTGACTATGCGGACGTTTTCAAATTCGAGTAGCGACTGATGCGCCCCGATTATGGAAAGGAAATCGATAATATGGTCCCCGTCCTTTAAATACACGATAAAATCGTTTTTCCGGTCTGTCATGCGGGCGGAAAGGGAAAAACCGTTCATGATTTTCAAAATCAGTCTGGCAAGCTCTTCATTTTCCGTAACGATTTCCATATGGTAATCGCCGGAAGGCCGGCTGACGGACCCCCCTGCCATGAAAACGCCGCGCAAAAAGGCTTTCCTGCAACAGGCCCTGCCAAGCAGTTTGCTTTTCGCTGCCTCTTCCGAGGGAAGGATCTGCAACTCGCGCAATGCTTCCGCTACCCTGCTGTCAGGGAGGACTTCCACCTGATACCGGTTATTCTTTTTCAACCTCCGCGAACGGGTAATGACAACCTCCGTCTGCACCTGGTAATTGGTTTTCAGAACCTGCAGGACCCGGCGGGCCAGGGCTGCGTTTTCTGTGGAAAAATGGATCCCGATATGTTTGCCGCGGAGCACCAGCGCCCCGCTCATGCGCAGCACACCTACCAGCTCCGCCTTTTCGCAGCAGGGCTTCTGGCCTTCCAGACGGGCCAGTTCGTTTTTAACATCCGAAGAGTATGACAAAACTGCCTCCAGACAAATAACTTACAAAATTAAGGAACTTCAATCAATTTGTTCACGCGCCTCCAAAGTCGTTGCGCAAACTCATTGAATCACTTTTTCCCCAGCATTTTACTTATCTTGCGCATATTATGACGCATAAATAAGTAATCAAAGAAAATAAATCCTCTGCCGAATAGACGCAGCCTGTAAGCCAGCGACATAATAGCCCGGGCCAGTTTCTGCGGATCATGACGCACCATATCAGACTTGCTGATTAATTTTGCCGGAATGACATGGATCCCCATCTGCTCTATCTTCTCGACGTCCGGGGAAATCGGCTCCTGTCCTTTTGCCCTGTACAGCGCTTTCTGTTCGTCTGAAATTTCCTCGCTGTTGACGATTACATAATCCAAAAACGGTTTCCCCGCATATTCCGTCAGGGTCTTCACATGCTCATATGCGCCAAACCCGTCTGTTTCACCGGGCTGGGTCATTACATTGCAGACATAAATCTTAGTCGCTTTGCTTTGCAGCACCGCTTCCCGGATTTCCGGAACCAGGAGATTACAGATGACGCTGGTATACAGGCTTCCCGGACCCAGAACCAGGATATCAGCCTGCCGGATCGCTTCTACCGCGCTTTTCGTGGCAGGAACATCTTGCGGTACCATGTGCAGCCGCTGAACCGTCTTGTGCGCCTGGGCAATTTCGGCCTGCCCCAGAATGTACGAACCGTCGGTCATATCGGCCGCCAGTTGGATATTATGAAGCGTGGTGGGAATTACATGACCGCGGACTTTCAGGATCTGGCTGGCTGCGTTCAGTCCCTCTACCATGCCGCCTTCCGTTTCCGCGATGGCCGCCAGGAAAAGATTCCCCAGACTGTGCCCGGAAAGATAGGAATCCCCTTCGAAACGGTATTGCATGACCCGCTCCATCAGCGGCTCGCTGTCTGCCATCGCCACCACGCATTTACGCAGGTCACCCGGCGGGATGATCCCCAGTTCGTTACGAAGCCGCCCGGATGAACCGCCGTCATCACCGACGGAAACTACGGCAGTACAGTTGCCGGTAATATATTTCATACCGCGCAACAGAGTGGAAAGACCCGTCCCGCCTCCGACTACAGTAATAGCCGGACCGCTGCTCAGCTTGCGCTCGGTGAAAATCGTTTCCAACAACGAATCGCTGCTCTCCGGGCTTACCGCTTCCACAATGGAGCGGACAATACGCCGCACTGCGTAGATCATGATACCGATTCCCAGTAACATACCAACGATA
>JAFSOW010000147.1 GCA_017443165.1 Acidaminococcaceae bacterium
GCTGCCCGCAGCAACCTTTCCACTACCAACCACATTGAACTGTACATCAACGGCAAACCCTCCGCACGCTATGCCGCGGACGGGCTCATCGTAGGCACCGCTACCGGATCCACCGCTTACTCCCTGTCTGCGGGAGGACCCCTGGTGCAGCCGGGCATGGACGTGATGATCATCACACCTATCTGCGCTCACTCCCTGGCCACCCGGCCTCTGGTCATCCCGGCCACGGAAGAAGTGGAGATCCGACTGCTGCCCCGGAACACTGCCCCCATGGCCCTGTCGGCCGACGGCATACCGGTCTGCGAAATCGGCATGAAGGATGTGGTGCGGATCACCAAGAACCGTCAGTTCTTACGGCTGATGCGCCTGACTGACAAGAGTTATTATGAGACGTGGCAGGAAAAACTGATCCACGACCTGTAATTTATTGAACTTCCATAAGAGGAGGATATTTCATGAGCAAACAGGAACGTCACCAGATGATACGGAATCTGGTGGAAACACGCAACATCGAGACTCAGGAAGATCTGGCCCGGGCCCTGCAGGAAAGCGGTATGCAGGTGACGCAGGCTACGGTGTCCCGTGACATAAAGGAACTGATGCTTGTAAAAGTTTCCGATATGCGGGGCGGCTACCGCTACGCCTTCCCAAGGGAACGCAGCCACATTATGTCTTCCGAACAGCTGGAACGGCTGATCCGCAATTCCGTAATTTCGGTGCGGGCAGGGGGCAACCTGGTGGTACTCCACACCCTTCCGGGAACAGCCCAGGGCGTAGCCTTCGCTATCGACAGCATGAAATGGATCGGGGTTATGGGTACCGTGGCAGGCGACGACACCATCTTCGTTGCCATCGAACGGCCGGAGATCGCGGAGGAACTCATATCTTACTTCCGGTTCCGGGACGAAACGGAAACAGGAACCCTGTCTCCGAAAAAGGGGAAAGGGTAAGTTAAGGGACATCTCAAAACGTTTGAAGGAAGATGATTCACTAATATGCTGCAATCATTGCACGTGCATAACTTTGCCTTAATAGAAGACGCGGAAGTGGATTTTTCCGGGGGCTTCACGGTATTCACCGGGGAGACCGGGGCCGGCAAATCCATTCTGATTGACGCCTTTGGCATCGCCCTGGGAGGCCGGGCCGCCGCCGGCATGGTACGGACCGGCACCGATGCCTTCTGGGTGCAGGCCGTCTTCGACGGGCAGGATGAGAAAATCCACAGCCTGCTGCAGGAACAGGGCATCGAAGCCGATGATTTTTTATTTTTAAAACGCAGAGTGACCGCTGCGGGAAAAAGCCAGAGCAGTGTCAACGGCATCCCGGTGCCTTTGGCAGTGTTGAAACAATTCGCGGAATTGCTGGTGGATATCCACGGCCAGCACGAAAACCAGCTGCTGCTGCAGCCCAAAGCGCCCCGCTTCTTTACGGACGCGTTCGGCGGCGAAGCGGCGGAGCAGGTGCTGGAAGCCTACCGGTTACAATACGAAACATACGAAAACGCCAAAGGGGACCTGGAGCAGCTGGAAGAGCAGGGAAGCCAGCGGGAGCGTCTGCTGGACCGGCTTGCCTGGGAGATTCAGGAAATCAGCGAAGCCAACATCAGAGTGGGGGAAGAAGAAGCCCTGAAGGACGAGGCCAAACTGCTGCAGAACAGCGGCAAGATTATCAATGCCCTGCAAAAAGCCTACGGCATGCTGGAACGGGACAACGGCGCCCTGAGCCAGCTTGCGGAAATCAGGGAACAAATCGGCAGCGCAGCCCGCTACGACAACCGGCTGCAGGCGGTGTATGAAGGCATCGACAGCGCCTGGATCGCCGCGGACGATGCCCGGGGCCAGCTGCAGGACTATGTGGACGGACAGAACTTTGACCCCAACCGCATGACCGAAGTGCAGGACAGGCTGGACCTGCTGTACCGGCTGCAGCGCAAGTACGGCAACGGGGAAGAAGCGGTGCTGGCCTATCTGGAACAGGCGAAGTTACAGCAGGAACAGTTGCAGGACCTGGACAACCGGATCGCCAAAGCGCGGAAAGAATTGGAAAAGATTACAACAGAGCTGACAGCCAAAGCCAACGCGCTGACAGCCTTGCGTAAACAAAACGCGGAAAAACTCTGCCGGGAAGTGGAAACCCATATCCATGACCTGGCCATGCCGGACGGCAGGTTGCAGATCACCTTTGCAGAGAAGCCGGACTTTACCCCGGAAGGAAAAGACCAGATGGAACTGCTTTTCTCCGCCAACGCGGGGGAACCGTTGCAGCCTCTGGGACGGGTTGCCTCCGGCGGCGAACTGAGCCGCCTAGCGCTGGCGCTGAAAACGGTGCTCATCGGGATCAGCGGCGTCAACACCATGGTCTTCGATGAGATCGACACCGGGGTAGGGGGCGTCACCGCTCAGAAAATGGCGGAGAAGCTGGCCCTGATCGCCCGGCGCGGCCAGGTGATCTGCATCACCCACCTGGCCCAGATCGCAGCCTTCGGCGACCGGCATATCCGGATACAGAAACAGACAGCCGACGGGCGCACCCGCACCGACCTGACTGTTTTGGACAAAAAAGGCAGGGTAGAAGAACTGGTGCGCATGACTGCCGGCGAACACGCCACGAAAGCCGCGGCGGACAACGCGGCGGCGCTGATTAAGGCAGCTGATACTTTCAAAAGCAGCAAACAGCCATTGTTTTAGAAAAGAGGACAGAACATGATAAAGAAAATGAGCGATCCCGCCTTAGACGAGGTCTTTATCAGCAGCAAACCTGCCTTTGAAGGCAGACTGCTTCACGTACATGTAGACAAAGTGCGCCTGCCCAACGGCAGAACCACCACCCGGGAGATGGCGGACCATCAGGGCGCCATTGCGGTAGCGCCTATCCTGCCTGACGGCAGCATCATCTTCGTGAAACAGTTCCGGTATCCCATGGGCACTGTCATGTACGAACTTCCCGCCGGGAAAATCGATCCGGGGGAAGACAAGGATGTCTGCGCCGTGCGGGAGCTTTCCGAAGAGACCGGCTATGAGGCGGACAACTGGGAATATCTGGGCGCCATTGCCACCACGCCGGGCTTTACCAATGAAGTCATTTACCTGTATGCGGCTACCGGCCTGCACCGTCATGCGCAGCACACGGATCCCGACGAATTCATAGCGGTGGAAGCGATACCCCGCGATAAGATTCTTCCGATGATAGAAGACGGCACTTTATACGACGCTAAATCGCTGGCGGCGTTAGGAATTCTTTCCATGAAAGGCAAATTATAATAAGTTTAATGAGTCCCCAAAGGGGGATGTTTCATAGCACGTTAACAGTCATTGGAGGTACCAATGAAGCATTTATTGACCATTGCCGGCAGCGACAGCAGCGGCGGCGCCGGCATTCAGGCGGATTTAAAAACCTTTGCGGCCCACGGCGTGTTCGGCATGAGCGTGATCACGGCAGTCACCGCGCAAAACACCTGCGGCGTAACTGCGGTGCAGGATATTTCTCCTGACATCATTACGGCACAAATCGATGCGGTTTTCAGCGACATCCGGGTAGACGGCGTGAAAATCGGCATGGTTTCCAGAACGGAAAGCATCCACGCCATTGCGGAAGCGCTGAAAAAGTGGAAACCGCCTGTCATCGTTGTGGATCCTGTCATGATCTCCAAGAGCGGATACCCGTTGCTGCAGCCGGACGCCTGCGACGCATTGATCAAAGAGCTGCTGCCCCTGGCCACACTGCTTACACCCAACCTGCCGGAAGCGGAAGCCATCTGCGGCTTTGCCATCAAAACCGAACAGGACATGGAAAAAGCGGCGGCGCACATTATCAGCCTCGGCGCCAAAGCGGTTCTGGTGAAAGGCGGGCATCTGGAAGGAAGCAAGGCAGACGACTATCTGTACGATGGCAGACAGGGAACCTGGCTGCCCGGCACACGCATACAAACCCGGCACAC
>JAFSOW010000014.1 GCA_017443165.1 Acidaminococcaceae bacterium
AAAAGCCTCCTGAACAAAGATGAGGTGGGATTATGTTAAACGACCGTAAACGGAAAATCCTGCAGATCATCATCGAAGACTACATTGAAACTGCGGAACCGGTGGGTTCACGAACCATTGCCCGCAAGCATAATCTGGGATTGAGTCCGGCCACCATCCGTAACGAGATGAGCGATCTGGAACTGTTAGGCTACCTTGAGCAGCCCCATACATCGGCAGGGCGTGTTCCTTCTGCGCAGGCATACCGCCTGTATGTTGATTCCATGGTGGACTCCATGAAGGAAGAACCCGGCGTGCTGACGGAAAACGACATGGCGCTGATTAACAGCTGGTATAAAGAACGAATCCGCAACATGGATGACATTTTCAAATCCACTGCCAAGATCCTGTCACGCATGACCCAGAATGTTTCGCTGGTGCTGGCCAACAAAAAATCCACTGCCCGGTTCAAGTATCTGAAGTTTTTACCCCTGAGCGATACCCAGGCGATCATGTGCATCGTCACGGACGACGGGGCCATGGACAACGGACTGATCGATATCCCGGCGGGGATGAGCGGCAGTGAACTGGATTACCTCTCCGGCAAGATGAGCAACCTGCTGGAAGGCAGAAGGCTCACGGAAATTAACGGCGACCTGCTGCAGGAAGTGTACTCCGCCGTGTCCGAAGATGAAGTGATGCTGGCTTCCCTGAAGAAAGCCATCAGTAACATCGCCGCGAAGAACAGTGAGCAGAAAGTCTTCCTGGGCGGCGCCAAGCAGCTGCTGAACCAGCCGGAGTTCCAGGATGTGGGCAGGGTGAAGAACCTGCTGGGGATTCTGGAAGAGGAAAAAGTGGTGAAGGATATCCTGAACGCCGGGGATGACTCCGGACTGAAGGTGACCATCGGCAGCGAGAACAAGTTCACCGGCATCAAGGACTGCAGTATGGTGCAGGCTACCTACCGGCTGAACGGGCAGATCGTTGGGACCATGGCGGTGCTGGGGCCCACCCGGATGGAATACCGCAAGGTCATCGCGGTGATGAATTATCTGCACAAATATCTGGAAACCATATTGAAAGACCCGAAGTGATTGATAGATTGACAGACAAGAAACCCAAAAGGAGGAACTGCGTTGTTTAACAGGAAGAGTGAAGAAGAAATCCGGGAAGCGACTGATCCGAACCGGAACGCAACTACGTCGAACGGAGAGGAAACCGCTGCCGGAAACGCGCCGGAAGAGGCGGAAGCTCCGGGAACCGGAAACGGGGAAGGGACGGCCGGAAATGCTGCGGAGGAAACAAAGCAGGAGGAAGCAGCGGAAGAAACGCTGGAAGAGGTGCAGGCCAAACTGACAGCCACGGCGGCTCTGCTGAAAACAAAAGAGGAAGAAGCGACGGAAACCAAAAACCGGTTGCTGCGCCTCCAGGCGGATTTCGATAATTTCCGCCGCCGCAACACAGCGGAGCGGGAAGAACTGGCCACGTATGTGACCATCAGCGTGGTCAACAAGTTTTTACAGATTCTGGATAACTTTGAGCGGGCAGAAGCCGCGGCGGAAAACGCGACAGACGTTCAGAGCGTGGTGGACGGCATGGCCGGCATCCAGAAGCAGTTTGTAAAAACACTGGAAGATTTGGGCGTGAAGGAGATCCCCGCCCAGGGCGAAAAGTTTAACCCCAATTTCCACGAAGCGGTGATGCGGGGGCAGAACCCGGAGATGGAAGACGAGACTATCGACATGGTTTTTGAAAAAGGCTACCAGCTCCACGACAAAGTGGTGCGCCACAGCAAGGTGCGCGTCATCAGCAACGAGTAACGGTTAACAGCTTTAAACAAAAAAAGTAAGCGTCGGGTGTTGTAACGAGAAGAGCAGGTGCTGATAACGTAAAACAGTTTAAGTTATGAACCGAAAGGTTCAAAGATTTATAAAGTGTTTATTAATTCAGTTTGAAATTTAAGGAGGAATACATCATGTCTAAAGTAATCGGTATTGACTTAGGTACTACGAACTCTGTTGTTGCAGTAATGGAAGGTGGCGAACCCACCGTTATCACGAACCCGGAAGGCAGCCGCCTGACTCCTTCTGTAGTCGGTTTCACGAAAGACGACCAGCGTCTGGTCGGCCAGATGGCAAAACGTCAGGCGATTTCCAACCCGGCCCGTACCGTAAGCTCTATTAAGCGGCACATGGGCGAAGCCGGTTACCGTGTGGAGATTGGCGACAAGAAATTCTCCCCGGAAGAAATTTCCGCCATGATCCTGCAGAAGCTGAAAGCAGACGCGGAAAAATATCTGGGTGAAACCGTAACCCAGGCGGTCATCACCGTTCCGGCTTACTTCTCCGATTCCCAGCGTCAGGCTACCAAAGACGCAGGCAAGATCGCAGGTCTGGAAGTACTGCGTATCATCAACGAACCGACGGCGGCTTCCCTGGCTTACGGTATCGACAAGACCGACGACCATACCATCCTGGTATATGACCTGGGCGGCGGCACCTTCGATGTCAGCATCCTGGAACTGGGAGACGGCGTATTCGAAGTAAAAGCGACTAACGGCGATACCCATCTGGGCGGCGACGACTTCGACGACCGCATCATGAACTGGATGGTTGCGGAATTCAAGAAGGAAAGCGGCATTGACCTGTCCAACGACAAGATGGCCATGCAGCGTCTGCGTGAAGCAGCGGAAAAGGCCAAGATCGAACTGTCCAGCATGGTAACCACCAACATCAACCTGCCGTTCATCACGGCTGGCGCTGACGGCCCGAAACATCTGGACATGAACCTGACCCGCGCCAAATTTGAAGAAATGACGGCAGATCTGGTAGAACGGACCATTGGGCCCACCAAACGGGCACTGAGCGATGCAGGCCTGTCCGCCAGTG
>JAFSOW010000148.1 GCA_017443165.1 Acidaminococcaceae bacterium
CCTCCGACGTGCGGAGAATCACCGGCCCATCGCCGTAGGCTTCGTAGCATACCATGTGCTCCGGGTCCGTGCCGCCCTGGCGGGGATGCACGCATTCCCGGTACAGTCCGGCGTGAATACGCACCTTCGTGCCGGGTTCAGCCAGGTCAGCGGCCCGCTGGATGGTTTTGAAGGGCTTTGCCTCGCTGCCGTTGTTTTCGTCGCTGGCCGCTGGATTCGCTCCATCCACGTACAGGATACGGTCATACGCGCAGTCCTTTTCCCAGAAAGCAAACAGGTTGCCATCCGGTAAAACAGCGGATAAATCAGGCTTCATCTTTGTCCTCCCTTTCAGTGTACACCGCGTGAAATTACGCTGGAATTTGAGTTATTTATAGCACTTCCCGCAGGGTTCATAACCGTTTTCGATTGCCTCCAGCAGATCAATTTCAACAGGTGATTTCATTTTCGAGCAGGTCGGATTGTTGTGATATTTTTTTCCGCTCTTGGTGATCCATACTTTTCCGGTTGCTTCCGTCGGGGCGGACGAAACGGAGAAATTCGCGCCGCCATGGCCTGTGACCTGGCCGAGCTTTCGGATGGAGCGGCCGTCCCACTGATTGTATAATTGGACCAGCGTCGAAACCCGCACCGCAAGATTCACATTCTGGGCGGTGGCGTAGGTAGCTGTCGTAATGCCGATGACCTTGCCCTGATCGTTCAGCAGCACGCCGCCGCTGCTGCCGGAAGAAATAGGCGCGGTGAACTGAATCCAGTTTTTGCTGTCCCGCTCAAAGAAGGCGCTGATATTCCCGAGGGACACGGTGTTTTTCAGCCCAGCCGGGCTGCCGATCGCCACCACGGGCTGCGAACGTTTTAAACTGTCGGATGCGTCATAGGGCAAAGGGGCGATGGCCTTTGCGGGAGAAAAACGCAGTATGGCCAGATCCAGCTTTTTATTGGCGACGCAGACCTCATCCATCATATACTGATCCTTATCATCCCCAACCGCAACAATATAGGCCCCGTCTTCTATCACATGATAATTGGTTGCCATCAGATCGGGCTGAAAAATGACGAAGCCGCTGCCCACCGCGATTCGGTTGCTGTGCGCGTCATACACTTCCAGCATGAATACAGAGTCCGCCGCCCGCTCCACCGCGTCGGCGTCATTGGAAAAGCTGTACTCCGCGGCGGCTGAACCTGCCTGGAACAGCAGAACCGCCATGAAGGCAAGGAAACATATTGTGACAGGCAGCTTGTTTTTCATGCTCATCATTCCTTTTTCACTTATGGACTGCTGTTCACCTCTTTGCCGTTATTATATTTCCAATCAGGCGTCATGTCAATTCTTGTTTTGTTAAATCCTTCCAAACAAATGAATGCTTTCCGCTCTGCCAAAGTCCGAAAAAAGTCCTTGGAAAGAAAGACCGCTGAAAAACAGCTTGATCTGATCATGCGATTGATTGTATAATGGTCCTGCGCCAGCCGGAAGGTTCAGCGGCCGACAATCAGGGAGACGGCGGCTTGCCGCGCCGAAGGGATTGGCCTTCGTGAAGTTCAGCGCATCTGACAAGCGAGAGGAGAGAAATCCATGCTGCGGCTGAGACCCTATAAAGCCTGCGATGCGGCCACGATTGTTTCCTGGATTGGGGATGAAACCGCCTTTCGAAAATGGAGCGCGGATCGGTTTCCCGCTTATCCCATTACGGCGGCGGATCTGAACCGGCATTATGAAGCCATGGCCGATTCGGACAGCTTCTACGAGTTCACGGCTTTTGACGGAACAGGAATTGTGGGCCATTTGATCATGCGGTTTACGGATGAAAAGAAAACGGTGTTGCGGTTCGGCTTCGTGATTGTGGACGCTGGAAAGCGCAGAAAAGGATATGGCCGGGAAATGCTGGAACTGGCCATTCGTTATGCCTTTGATATTTTGAGGGTGGAAAAAATCACGCTGGGCGTGTTTGAAAACAATGAACCGGCTTATCGGTGCTATCGGGCGGCGGGCTTCCAGGATGTGCCTGGAGATGAACGCGCCTGTTATATGATCGAAAATGAAGCATGGAGCTGCCGGGAAATGGAACTGACGCGGGGCGGCATCCCCTCCGCGGAAGCAGAAAGGGCGGAATAAAAAAATGAAACAGGTTGGCACAAAATTGCAAGTGAATCCGGACATCATAAAAAAGCTCAGCTCAGAAAACCATGTTCTTTGGTCTGCCGCGCACAATGACGGTTCCGATAATCGTTTCGATGAGAACGACGTTCTGGAATCCGCGAGCTACGGCGTGTTTTCCGGTATCCTGGCGGCCGCTTTTCAGGGAATCAAAAAGGCGTTTGGAAACCGGGGAAAAACGAAGGACGACCTGGCCGCGGAAAAGGAAGCGGCCAATATCAACAAAACCTTTGCCTCTTTCAACCTGATGCTGCGGGATTATCTGCTGGCGGCGCAGGAAGGCGGAATCCAGGAAGACGACCTGGACGATCTGATCGACATGCTGAAAGAAGCGGAAGGCTACGCGCGGGCCGGAAAGCTGAAGATTCCCGGTACAAAAGAGCTGACCGAGATTCGGAAAAGCATTACGGCCTACACCGC
>JAFSOW010000149.1 GCA_017443165.1 Acidaminococcaceae bacterium
CACCTGGGCCGGTCCGGAAATTGCCGTGGCCACGACGAAAGGCTATACCACCCAGGTGACGGTGCTGTATTTGCTGGCCGTCTATTTTGCGGGACAGCTGGGGCGTATGGAAGGCGAAGAGAAGAAACTGCTGACTGCCCTGCAGGCGCTGCCCCGGCAGATCCAGCAGGCGTTTGACCTGAACTCGTCGATTCCTGCGCTGGCGAAGAAGTATCACGCCAGCAAATCCCTGTTCTTTATTGGAAGGAACACGGATTACGCCATTGCCCTGGAGGGCGCGCTGAAGATGAAAGAAATATCCTATCTGCATGCGGAAGCCTACGCGGCAGGAGAGTTAAAGCACGGGACTATCGCCCTGATAGAAGAGCACCAGCCTGTCATTGCCCTGTGCGGCAATCCCGCCATCATGGAAAAGACCCTGAGCAACATCGTGGAAGTGAAATCCCGGGGCGCGGAAGTGCTGGCCCTGACCTTCCGGAACAATCAGAAGATCGTTTCCGTGGCGGATGACCTGCTGTTTATCCCGAAGATTGACGCCCTGTTTTCCGCGGTGGTGGAAATTGTACCGTTGCAGCTGCTGGCCTATTACGTTGCAAAGGAAAACGGCTGCGACATTGATAAGCCAAAGAACCTGGCCAAGTCGGTCACGGTAGAATAGAAAGGAGAGAAGAACATGGTTAATGTCCCAAAATTATTTGGCAGTCTTACATTTAATGAACGGGTGATGAAGGACCGGCTTCCGGCCAAGACTTTCCGCACGTTCCGCAAAATGGTGGAGGAAGGCCTGCCCCTGACCCGGGAGCTGGCCGATATGATGGCGTATGCCATGAAAGACTGGGCGCTGGAAAACGGCTGCACCCATTTCACCCACTGGTTCCAGCCCATGACGGGGATTACGGCGGAAAAGCACGACAGCTTTATCGCCCCGGCGGCGGACGGCCGGGTCATCATGGACTTCTCAGGGAAAGATCTGATTCAGAGCGAGCCGGACGCATCCAGCTTCCCGTCCGGCGGTCTGCGCGCCACCTTTGAAGCCCGCGGCTACACCGCCTGGGATCCTACGAGCTATGCGTTTATCAAAGACGACTGTTTGTATATTCCTACCGCGTTCTGTTCCTACACCGGGGATGTGCTGGACAAGAAGACCCCGCTTTTGCGTTCCATAGCCGTATTAAGCGAAGCGGCCAGACGGTTGCTGGCTATTCTCGGAATACATACTGAAAAAGTCATCACCAACGTGGGCCCGGAACAGGAGTATTTCCTGGTAGACAAGGCCATGTGGGAAAAGCGGAAGGATCTGGTCTTTGCGGGCCGCACCCTGTTCGGGGCCAGGCCGCCCAAAGGGCAGGAGATGGAAGACCATTATTTCGGCGCCATCAAGCCCAAGGTGAAAGCTTTTATGGCAGAACTGGACGAAGAATTGTGGAAGCTGGGTATTCCGGCCAAAACGGAGCACAACGAAGTGGCTCCTGCCCAGCATGAGCTGGCGCCCGTTTATACTTCCGTGAATCTGGCCTGCGACTACAACCAGCTGACTATGGAGTTCATGAAGCGCATCGCCTTAAAGCATGACATGGTCTGCCTGCTCCACGAAAAGCCCTTTGACGGTGTGAACGGCAGCGGCAAGCACAACAACTGGTCCCTCTCTACGCTGGAAGGGAAAAACCTGCTGGATCCCGGCAGCGATGCCTATCACAACAACCAGTTCCTGCTGTTCCTGGCGGCTATCATCAAAGGTATCGATGAATATCAGGACGTGCTGCGCGGCACCGTGGCCAGCGCGGGTAACGATCACCGTCTGGGCGCCAACGAAGCGCCGCCTGCCATCGTCAGCATCTTCCTTGGCACGGAACTCACCGGGGTGCTGGAGGCCATTGCTTCCGGGCAGGAATATAAAACCAACGGTCATATCCAGATGAAACTCAGCGGCAACACCCTGGCCGCGGTGAGCAAAGATAACACGGACCGCAACCGTACCTCTCCCTTTGCCTTTACCGGCAACAAGTTTGAATTCCGTATGGCAGGTTCCCAGGCCAGCCTGGCCTGTCCCAACGCCTACCTGAACACCATCGTGGCGGAAGAGCTGGAATGGGTGGCGGATAAACTGGAAGGCACCGCGCCGGAAGAACTGGACGCCGCCGTGAAAAAACTGGTAAAAGAAATCTATCTGGATCACAAGCGCATCGTGTTCAACGGCAACGGTTACACCGATGCCTGGGTGGAAGAAGCGGCGAAGCGCGGGCTGTTTAACAATAAATCCACGCCGGAGGCCCTGGCCTGCATGACCAGCAAAAAGAACGTGGATCTGGTGGTGAAGCACGGCATCTTTACCAAAACGGAAGTGCTGTCCCGTTGCGAAATCCAGTATGAACTGTACAACAAGACTCTGAACATCGAAGCCCTGACCATGCTTGATATGCTGCATAAAGACCTGCTGCCGGCTGCCAAAAAATATCTGAAAGATTTGTCCGAAACCGCCCTGAACGAGAAAGCGCTGGGGCTGAAACCGGACGTGGCATTTTTGAAAAAGCTGCAGGAAGCCACGGTGGCTATGTATAAAGATGGCGAAACCCTGGCGAAAGAACTGGTCAAAGCGGAAGCCATCGAAGATCAGAAAAAGGCCAGCGCCGTATATCACAACAAAGTGCTGGCTGCCATGGAAGCGCTGCGTAAGAGCGGCGACGGGGTGGAAGTGCTGCTGGGTAAGGAGTACCTGCCCTATCCGACCTACGGTGACCTGCTGTTCGGCATTAACAGCTGAACATAGCATCACAATAAAGACTCTCTCTTACATTCTATTTTTTCCTTTGTCTGGACAATGCTGCCGGGCAGACGCATCCCGGCAGTGTTGTCACTTTTTTTGCTTTCCCGGACTAACAAAAAGTAACGCCCTTGCTCTTGAAATACAGAGCAAAGGCGTTTTTTAATTGATTTTCTATTTCGCGTCAATCGTCGAAATCCCCATGGTCACTTCCTCCAGCACGTCCAGCAGCATGCGGACGGTATCCAGAGAGGTGAGCATTACCACATTGTTCTGGGCGGCTACACGGCGTATCGCCACGCCATCGCCATAATGGACACCGGAAAGGATAGCCCGGGTGTTGATGACGTAACTTACATAACCCGCACGAATCGAATCCAGTATTTCTTCGCTGCCCTCGCTGGGTTTGTGACGGATCCGGGTGCGGATGCCGTGCTCCCGCAGCACTTCCCCTGTCAGGGTGCTGGCTTCGATGTTGAAGCCCATGTTGTAGAAGCGCCGGATCAGCGGAATGGTTTCTTCCTTGTCTTCATCTGCCACGCTGACAACGATGGTGCCGTAATTTTTCAGGGTCAGGCCGGAAGCAATGAGGGCCTTGAAGGCGGCCCGGTGCAGCTTATCGTCGTAGCCGATGGCTTCCCCGGTGGACTTCATTTCCGGTGAAAGGTAGGCGTCCATGCCCCGGAGCTTGGAAAAAGAGAAGGCAGGACACTTTACGTAGTACCGGGTCTTCTCTTTCGGATACCGTTCGGTGATGCCCTGTTCCCGCAGGGACACGCCTAAAATAGCCAGGGTGCCAATGTCCGCCAGACTGTAACCGGTGGCTTTGGATAAGAAGGGGACGGTCCGGGAAGAACGTGGGTTTACTTCAATAATATAGACCTGTTCGTTGGCGTCCACGATGAACTGAATGTTGAACAGCCCTTTGATGCCGATGCCCAAACCAAGCTTCTCCGTATAATCCAATATGGTTTCCTTCACATTTTCGGACAGGCTGTAGGAAGGATATACGCTGATGGAATCACCGGAATGGACGCCGGTCCGTTCTACCAGTTCCATGATGCCGGGCACGAACACGTGCTCCCCGTCGCAGACCGCATCCACTTCCACTTCCTTGCCCCGGATGTATTTATCCACTAAGACGGGTTTGTCTTCGTCCACTTCTACCGCGGTTTTCAGATAGTCGCGCATATCTTTTTCCTTGCCCACAATCTGCATGGCCCGGCCGCCCAGTACAATGCTGGGGCGTACCAGGACGGGATACCCGATGCGGCGGGCCGCTTCCATGCCGGCCTCGATACTGGTGACGGCTTCGCCCCGGGGCTGAGGGATGTGGAGGGAGAGCAGCAGCTTTTCGAACAGGTCCCGGTTTTCCGCCCGATCAATGGCTTCGCAGTCCGTTCCGATAATCTTCACACCCCGTTCCTTCAGCGGGTCTGCCAGGTTGATGGCGGTCTGTCCGCCTAAGGTGGCAATGACGCCTTCCGGCTGTTCCAGTTCGATGATGTTCATCACGTCTTCCGGACAGAGGGGCTCGAAGTACAGCTTGTCGGAGCAGGTGTAATCAGTGGAGACCGTTTCCGGATTGTTGTTGATGATGATGGCTTCATAACCGGCTTTCTGAATGGTCTGCACTGCATGGACGGTGGAGTAATCGAACTCCACGCCCTGGCCGATCCGGATGGGGCCGGATCCGAGAACAATGATTTTGCGTCCGGCGGAGACGACGGACTCATTTTCCTCCTCGTATGTCGAATAGAAGTACGGCACATAGC
>JAFSOW010000150.1 GCA_017443165.1 Acidaminococcaceae bacterium
AGGCCCAGACCGCGGCCGATCCCTTTTCCTTTAAATAAAATGGTTTCGTCCGCACTTCCTTCTAAAAAGTGGTAGCCGGGAATAACAGACTGCCACGATTTTTTTTCGCGGCCTTTGATTTCTATGGGAATCTGTTTTTTCCCAACTTCTATGCCATACCCGTTTTCAATAGGTACATCCAGCTTTTGCGGTACCGGGTCAGTAATATAAACGTCAAACCAATTGCTGCTCAAAGCCAGCATATCCGCCAGTTCCTGGCCTGTCATTGTTACGCTGCCCAGTTCCCCCTGCCAGAAAATCGTCTTAACCCTGCCGCTGGGATAGCGGTCTTTCTGATCCGGCTTTTCACTGTCTGATATACGGTATCCACGTAACCGTCCAATCTTATGCCCGCCCTGTTCAAGAAGCCGGCTGATGGTCACAGCCTGTATCTTTTTTTCCCATGTGAAACCAGGACAGTCCGTATCATAGTCTTCCACTGCCTGTAAATACGGGATATCCTTCTGCAGGATTTCGGAAGCGCTCACCGTCCTGCCCCCGCTGCTTTCACATGCAAAAGTCATTGCAGGGCTGCCGTTAAAGTATAAAACCTGCCCGACGGTCTGCGCCGCAACTTTGGTTATATTCTTATTCTCATTGCGAATACCGCCATAAAAAGTTTCCGGCTCCACTGCCCGCACGTCAAATAAATTGTTTTCCGGATGATGCTTATAATACCAGGCCAGGCTGCGGGCAGCCACCGCCTGTGCTTTAATCGCCTCGTCCGGCCAGATGGGGGAAGACTTAGGTCCCAACACAGAGTTAACATAATACTCAATAGGTACCCGGTTTATAACGGTTAATTTCTTTCCTTCATTTGTCAGACAGATTTTCAGCGTTCCCCGGTACTCCTGACGGTTCACCGTAAAATGCTGGCGGGGACGGCCAGCGGAAGCTCCGTTTTTATCTTCCTGTTCCTCAATCTCCAGAACAGTTCCGCTGGCAAGCTGCCTGTCTCCCAGTTTAATGTTTCCTTTATCAGCTGCAATAAAGTATTTTCCTTTATTAAGCGTTGCTTTCTTTCCATCCGGTTCCGTGGCAATAAAAGAGGACGGCGCAACCAGTTCAGCAGAGAATTGGGAAACTGTCAGGCCCACATCAATCACGGATGACGCGCGGACCGGAACTGTAAAAAGCACAATCAACCAGGAAAAGACTATAAATATAGTTTTTCTGACATATCTTTCTGTAGCATGTTTCATCATACCGTTTACCTGCAACACGACTTGAAAACATGTATAACATCATTTGAACAGTATCGTGTCCTGTTTCGCAAGCTGAATAATGTTTTTAGTTATGCGGATAAAGGGTTTGCCTTCCGCTTCATCAGCCCCTGTGACAGCGCCATTGGAATTGCGCGAGTTCCCTGCTTCGGTTTTCGTTTTTTTCCATTCCATATAGCGGTCCCGCTCACTGAACACACAACCACAATATGGCTGCCGGTACAATCCCAAAGCCAGGCTGATATCCACGCCTTCCTGATAATGAGGCCGCCAATCCTGATAAAAAAACTCCACAGCAAATTCTTCCGCTGCTGCTTTCGCCACCTGCACGATCAATTCATGCTTCTGATACGGACTGTACAGCAACGTTGTAGAGAATGCGGTAAACCCGTGATCTGCCGCATATTTTGCCGTATACCGCAACCGCATCCGGTAGCAGAACGCACAGCGGACGACCGGTTCCTCCAGCATCCCTTTCACACATTCTTCCAGCGGATAGGTTTTATCAATGATCAGCCGGTAATCCTGTTTTTCCGCTAGTTCCCGTAAAGCAGACAATCGGTGTTTAAATTCTTTATAGGGATGAATATTCGGATTATAATACAGCAGCGTAAAATCTACGTCCTGTGACCTCAGCATTTTTGTCGGATAGCAGGCACAGGGACCGCAGCAGGCATGTAATAATAATTTCATCGTTCTATCTTTCTCAATACACAGTAATCATCAAGGGAGACGCTGATTTATTTTTCCATATTTCTGCCGGGAAACTATGGTCTGTTTTCCTTCCTCACATAAATCAGCTCATTTTACAGCAGCGAAGGTTGTTCGACCTTTGGCTTGCCACTTGCATCCTCCGGGCAGGGAATTCCCAGATAGCGATAAGTTTCCCTGGTCGCCACGCGGCCACGGGGTGTGCGCTGCAGCAGACCTAATTGCATCAGATACGGTTCCACCACGTCTTCGATGGTGCCGGCTTCTTCACTGACAGCGGCCGCAATGGTATCCACACCCACCGGTCCGCCGCCAAACGTCCTGACAATTGTCTGCAGGATACGCCGGTCATTCTGGTCCAGACCGTAACGGTCAACTTCCAAACGGGAAAGAGCTTCATCGGCCAACTTCTGATCAATGACAGCCTGTCCCAGAACCTGGGCAAAGTCTCGTACCCGTTTCAAAAGGCGGTTTGCCACGCGGGGCGTTCCCCGTGAACGGCGGGCGATTTCCAGCGCACCTTCCGGCGTCATCTCCACATCCAGTCTTTCCGCGGATTTGTTTACTATAATGCGCAACTGCTCCGGCTGATAAAACTCCAGCCTGCACTGCACCCCAAAACGGTCACGCAGCGGCGCCGCCAGAGAGCCCAGCCTTGTGGTGGCTCCAATCAGTGTAAATTTCGGAAGAG
>JAFSOW010000151.1 GCA_017443165.1 Acidaminococcaceae bacterium
CTACCTTGCCGTTCACCTTTACGCGCCCGGCCGTAATATACTCTTCCGCTTCCCGGCGGGAAGCCACGCCGGCCGCAGCCAGCACTTTCTGCAAACGTTCTTCCATGGGTTATTTATCCTCTTTTACATCTTCTTCGCCCAACAGCGAATTGTCAACCGCACCGGGAACCGCATCGGTCTCCGCAGCGGGTGTTCCTGTCTCGTCCATTTCCAGCAGCGACAACTGCTGGGGATGTTTCGCCGCATCTTCCGCCAGGATGTCCGGCATGGCGGGGAGGTCTTTCAGCGCCTTCAGGCCGAACACTTCCAGAAACCGGTTGGTAGTTTTGTACAAAATTGGTCTGCCCGCCGTGTCCTTGCGCCCGGCCTCCGCAATCAGTTCCCATTCCAGCAGCGTGTTGACCACGCCGTCCACACTGACCCCGCGGATCGCTTCCATTTCGGTCCGGGTCACAGGCTGGCGGTACGCGATGATCGCCAGAGTCTCCATAGCCGCGTTGGACAGCTTCAGTTCCTGGGTCCCGGCCAGCTGCAGGATCATCTCATGATGGCTGGCCTTGGTGCAAAGCTGCCAGCCTTCCGCCACTTCCCGCAGTTCCAGACCGCGTTTTTCCGATTTGTATTCTTCCTGAAGCAGACCCAGAAGCTCCCAGGTCTGGGGCTTGTTCAATCCCAACAGTTCCGCCAGCTGCGGCACGCCGAGAGGTTCCCCCGACGCGAAAAGCAGCGCTTCCAGCCGGCCCATGTTATCCTGCTGCATCCGGTTCCCCTCCTATCAGCACCGGCTCATGCACGGTACGTAAAAATATGTAGATCGGCGCAAAGGCCATGCTCTGGCTGATGCGCACCACCTGTAAACGAAGCAGCTCAAGCACCGCCAGAAACGACGCCACCATCTCGCCGGAACTGCCCGATTTGACAAAAGCCTTCTCGAACTCGATGCCTTCGGGATAATTTTCCAGCAGTTTCACGATCTCCTGCATCTTGGCGCCCACGTCATACTCCTGCCGGTCCACCACCGCAATCTGGCGCCGCAGCGAGCCGGACAGACCCGCCAGAGCCAGCAGCAGCTCGCTCACCGGATAGTAATGCAGGTTCCGCAGTTTGCTGTCGGCAAAATACGGCCTGCGGGTATGCTGCCGGGCCGCCGTCTGTTTCATCGTCTCCAGCTGTTTGGCCACCGCCTTGATGCAGCGGTATTCCAACAGCATCTGTACCAGCATATCCCGGGGGTCCGCTTCATCCTCGTCCTCCAGCTCCGTCTTCGGCAACAGCATGCGGGACTTGATCTGCAGCAGCAGGGAGGCCATCACCAGAAACTGGCTGGCCGCTTCCAGATCCGTTTCCGTAAAGGAATGCAGATAAGAAATGTACTGGTCGGTGATGGACACGATGGGGATATCGTAGATATCCATCTTGTTCTTTTCAATTAAGTGTATCAACAGGTCCAGCGGTCCTTCAAAATCAAGGACCCGGACCACCGGATCAGCCATAAGAGGTTCTCCTAAAACAGTATGCTTGCAATTCCGTAACAGATCTTCAGGTACCAGGAAGCCAGGGGCCCGATGATCATATTGGAGATACCGCTGTACACGATGAGCACCAGGACGATAAAGCCGTACTGCCCTACAAAGCGTTCAAATTTGTACGCCGTCTCGTAGTCCATAAAGGTCTCCATAATCTTGGATCCGTCCAGGGGCGGGATCGGAATCAGGTTGAAGAACGCGAACCAGACATTGTACAGCATGAGCCAGTACAGGAACTGGTTCACCATGTTGCTGGACATGCCCAGACTGCCCCGGGCCGTCATAATCAGCACCGCCACGAAGCACAGGAACAAATTGGCCAGCGGGCCGGCCGCGGAAACCTTCAGCTGTCCGGAACGGTAATCCTTATAGTACCGGGGATCGATTTCCACCGGTTTTGCCCAGCCGAAGCCACACAGCACCAGCATCAGGGTACCCACAATATCCAGATGGGCCAGCGGGTTCAGGGTCAGCCTGCCCTGCAGGCCGGGCGTGGGATCCCCCAGGCTGTCGGAAACGCAGGCATGGGCGTATTCGTGAATGGTCAGCGCAATCAAAAGCGCCGGAGCACGGAACATTAACGTAGAAAAATCTAACACAGGCGTGTCCTCCGTTTTTATTTAATCAATATTATTATAATGAAGAAAATTTAGTACACATATAACCAATTTATTATAGCGCAAAAGCGGGATGTTGTCTATGAATTAACTGTAAAATCAGCAGCACTTGCAATTATACCCAAACAACAAAACAGCCGCAGACAAATCTACGGCTGTTATAAAAACGGGACTTATTGATGCAATTACAAATTATTGATATTGACCTTCTTTTAAATAATACTGATCTTATTTTCCAATCTTTGCTTCCAGACGGGCAAGCGCTTCTTTCAATGCCTGTATCTCAGCTTTATGTTCCGCATTCTCCTTTTCATGGGCTTCCTTCAACGCCGCAATTTCCTCGCCCTGGGCCTTTATGGTTCTCGCCATGGCCGCCTTGCTGGTAGTAACGCCTTTATCCAGCGCAAAAGATACGCCCGCGTTCAACATGTTCTCGCCGTTGCCCATGGTCCCGCCGATGCTGAGCATCACGCGGTCCGTCGGACGGTAGAACATCCCCAGTGCCATGGCGTTGGCATCCCGGTAGTTGCCGAAGCCCACCGCGATACCAAACTTGCTGTCCGTATCCATCGGATGCAATGCTGACAGGGCCGCCGCGCCCGCACCCACTTTGTTGATCTTGCTGTCCAGATTGTCGATGCGATGGTTGACCGGAGTCAAATCTGCACCGCCGCCTCCGGCTTCAATCATCTCTTTGACCTGTTTTACCGTCGTCGCGTCGGTATCGTCCGTGCCGGGCGCCACGTTCTTGATCTGCCGTTCTTTGCCTTTCGCGCCTACGGATACCGCGTTATCCGCGCCCTCGGACCCGTCACCCAATACCACCGCGTTCTTAGCACTTGTCTTTATATTGTTGCCCAGCACAAAAGTGTTGTCGCCTGAAACCGTATTGTTGTTACCGAACGCATAACTGCCGCTTCCACTGACGTCATTAGGATCACCGAAGGCGCCACTGTTTTTGCCGCTCACCTTATTGCTGAAGCCGATGGCGATGGAATTGGTCCCCGCGGCTTTGCTGCCCTTGCCTAAGGCCAGGGTGTCGCCATACAGACCGCTGATCTCACCGGTGACCACTGTTATCGAATCGTCAACATAATTTTTAATTGTTTTTCCTTCAGGAAAACCTGCGGTCAGATCTGTCAGGCTGTTAACCGAAGTTTGCATCGTGCCCAATGTTGCAGCAGTGTTGGTTTTGTATTCATTGAAGTCGGATTCGTGAAGCATATCAGCCCCGAGTAATATCATATCCTTTCTTATATCCACCAATTCTGTCCCTGTAACTTGTTTGAATTCAGTGAAATCGGATTTGAGAAGGTAACTGCTAATACCACCCGCAGTCATAATGGCAGAGACTGCAATAGTACCGTCTGAACCAGGTGTTAATGTCCCACCATCATAAGATATGCCTTCTACCGCAGCAGCAAAACCTGAAGCCATCACGCCGCAGGAAAGCAGGCCGGCCATAACCGCAGTTGCAAGAGCTGTGTTTTTCGTTTTGAATGTTTTACTCATGGTAATGTCACCTCCCCGTAAACTAAATGGTATTATAGTTAGAAATCACATTATTATGTAACATTTTTAATTTAATTATACTAAAAATTCAAGCGACATGCAAATTCTTCAAAGTCATTTCATTATATTCCACTCCCGACTGCAAACAGGACCGGCAGACGCTTAAACGCACACGTCGTTTCCAGTCGCAACGCCATTTCATCTCATATGCATTTTATTTATCTCCAAACTTATGATATAATAAACATAAACAAACACTAGTCACCCTGAAATTTTTATCACGAAGGAGCGTGTTACCCATGCCATCACGTTACGACATAAATCATTTCAGCAACCACCTCTGGCGCAACATGAACATACGCGTTTACGGTACCAAAGGCTGGCCGCTGCTGGTGTTCCCCACCCAGGACGCCATGTGCGACAACTATTAGAACTTCGGGATGATCGACGAACTGTCCGAATACATTGATAACGGCCAGTTCCAGCTGTTCTGCGTAGATACGGTCGATCAGGAAAGCTGGTCCGACAATTACGGCGACAAGTTTCTCCGGGCCGAACGGCAGGAAAACTATTACCGCTACATCACCGAAGAAGTGGTTCCCCTGATCCACGAACACAATCACAGCGACTGGCGGCCTCTCACCACAGGCTGCAGCATGGGAGCCACCCACGCAGCCATCGTGTTCCTGCGCCGCCCAGACCTGTTCGAAGGTGTCATCGGTTTCTCCGGCTGCTACGACGCCCATTATTTCTTCGGGGCCTGGATGAACAACACCCTGTACGATAACTCCCCCGCCACCTTTATGCCGAACCTGGCTCCGGACCACCCCTACATCAGGCTGTTCAACCAGCGGTGCATCGTTTTCTGCGTAGGCCAGGGAGCCTGGGAAGACGAAGGCATCCGCACGCAGCGTATCCTGGACGAATCCTTCCGGGCCAAAGGCATCGCCGCCTGGTGTGATTTCTGGGGTTTCGACGTGAACCACGACTGGCCCTGGTGGAAGAAGATGTACCAGTACTTCCTGCCCCACGTGCTGAACCACTGCCGTGTACATGGACTGGAAGACTGAAGATACTGCGCAGCATGATTAAATATCGCGCTGCACAACTACTCACTGCGCAACACAGCTGAATATACAACGGCTTTACAGGAAACCGTGAAACCCGCGGTTTCCTTTACTACAATTGGCGGAGTTTTGCGCGCCGCCGGGAAGGAAGAACTCTCACATGAACTTTGTTTTTATCTCCCCCCAATTTCCCCGCACCTACTGGAACTGGTGCGACCGTCTGAAAAAGAACGGCGCCAACGTACTGGGCATCGGCGACACGCCCTATGACCAGCTGGACGACGCTTTGAAAAACGTGCTGACAGAGTATTACAAAGTAGGCACCCTGGAAGATTACGACCAGGTGTTCCGCGCTGTCGCTTTCTTCAGCTTCAAATACGGCAAAATCCACTGGCTGGAATCCAACAACGAATACTGGCTGGAGCATGACGCCATGCTTCGCACCGATTTCAACATCCTCTCCGGACCGGACGTGGATGAGATCCAGGCCTACCGCAGCAAAGCCGCCATGAAGCCCTACTATAAAAAAGCCGGCGTGCCTACTGCCAGGCAGGCGCCTGTCACCACCCTGGAAGAAGCAAAGGACTTCATCAGACGGGTTGGCTACCCCGTCATCGTAAAACCGGAATACGGCGTGGGGGCCGCGGCCACCTACCGGCTGGAAAACCGGCATGAGCTGGAAGATTTCTTCTCCGACCTGCCGGAAGACTCTTATGTTATGGAAGAATTCGTGCCGGGCTGGATCTGCTCTTACGACGCCATCGTGGACTCCCACAGCGAGGTGCTCTTTGAATCCATGAGTATCTCCCCGCCCATCATGGACATCGTGAACAACCAGACGGAACTGGTCTTCTATGTGCCGCCCTCCGTGGAGCCCCAGCTGCAGAAACGGGGCCGTGCCACCGTCAAGGCTTTCGGTGTGAAGAGCCGCTTCGTGCATATGGAATTCTTCAAGCTCACCAAAGCGAAAAAAGGCCTGGGCAAAGAAGGCGACTTCGTGGGACTGGAAGTCAACATGCGTCCTGGAGGCGGCTATATGCCCGACATGATGGACTTTGCCCACTCCACCGATGTATACCAGCTCTGGGCCGACATGATCTGCTTTGACGAGCGCCGCCTGCCGGATAATCCGGACCAGCAGTACTGCGTCTTCTTCGGTCAGCGGGACCACTTCCATTATCTCCACAGCCAACAGGATATCATGGCAAAATACGGCAGCCGTATCAAAATGAACGAGCGCATGCCCGACGTCCTTTCCACGGCCATGGGCAACCAGATGTACACAGCTCTGCTCCCCACGAAAGAAGATATGGACGAATTCGTGAGATATGTAGGCGAAAAAGAAGAAGACAATCCGGAAGCCAAGGACGGTATCGATTACAATGGTGCCTACGAGCAGGAAGAATGCCACCAAGCAGACTAAGCCCGCTGACTGATTGCATCAAGACTATAATATCCGGACATAAAATAAAAGCGACGGAGTTACTCCGTCGCTTTTTTCGCCAGTTAAACAGAATAAAGACAAACGTATAGGTATCTGTTATATTCCCGACTTTATCCCTTCCGTTCCGCGGTCTTGTCCCGCTCCATCAGACGGGCCACTACGGTACGGGGATCAGCATTATGATTCACGATGGCATCCACCGCCCGGACGATGGGCATATCCACCTCATATTTTTCAGCAAAAGCGATAGCCGCGGGAAGGGCGTTGATTCCTTCCACAACCATGCCGACCCGCTTCACCGCATCCACCGTTTCATACCCCTGGCCAATGAGATACCCACAGCGATTGTTTCGGCTGTGCATGCTGGTAGCTGTCACA
>JAFSOW010000152.1 GCA_017443165.1 Acidaminococcaceae bacterium
ATATTTTGTTTGGCATCGACGGAGTGGCGCTGCTTGACCCGGACGAACCGGTCTATGCGGAAACCGCCAAAGAGATGATTCGGTTTAATGAATATCTTTCCCCCCGCATTTACAATGAGTACTGGTATGACAAGCCGCCGATTTTTTACTGGCTGCTGGTTGGTTCATTGAAACTGTTCGGTGGTTTTTCCGAGCTGGCGGCCCGCCTGCCTGCGTCTCTGATGGCCATCGGAGCGGTCCTGATGACAACGTTTTCTGCAGCCCGGCAGTTTAATGCCAGGGCAGGCTTCTGGTCCGGACTGGTCATGGGGACCACCGTCATGATTATGTACATGGGCAAGGCTTCGGTGACGGATACGACGTTGCTGTTCTTCATGACAGGCGCGCTTCTTTGCTTTATGCATAGTAAGTACTGGCTGATGTACCTGTTTTGCGGATTTGCGGTGATGACGAAGGGCCCCATCGGGGTAGTGTTCCCCGGCGCGATTGTCTTTTTATACCTGCTGGTTACCCGCGATCTGGGACGCCTGTTACGCATGCACGTAATTCCCGGCTTGCTGATAGTAGCGGCGGTGGGAATGCCCTGGTATATATTTATGTACCAGAATCACGGCATGGACTTTATTTATGAATTTATCGGTTTCCATAATATCAGCCGGTTTGCCGCACCGCTTCACCCGAACCGGGTGCACTGGTGGTTTTATCTGCCGGTCATTATCCTGGGGCTGTTTCCCTGGACCGGTGTGCTTCTGAAATCGATTAAAGACGCTTTTACCAAAAGTTTGGGCAGGGAAAGTGCCAGGCTGCTGTTCCTTCAGGTCTGGTGGATTTTTGTGCTGGTGTTCTTTTCCATCGCCAAAACGAAACAGGTTTCCTATATGCTGGTGTTGCTGCCTGCGCTGTCTGTGATAATTGGCTGGAATATTGAGCGGATGACCTGCGACAACGGAAAATTACAGTCCGGGTGGGTAGTCGGGACTTTTATCATGTACCTGCTCATGGGAGCCGGATGGATTGTGGGCGGGCGTCAGCTGCCCGAGGTTGCAACGTATGGCATGGTTCTGGGAGCCGTTACGCTTGTGCTGGGCGCGCTGATTTTGCTTGCGCTGAAAAAATACTGCAATGTGGAAACGGCAGCCTGGCTTCATGTGGTTACTGGGCTGGTAACCATGGTAATGGCTTTTGGTGTGATGATGCCTCAGCTTCAGGACCGGTTCAGCGTGAAAACCATTGCAAAGACGTATGTGTCATCAGCAAAAGACCCGTCACGGGTGCTTTACATTGATAAGTTCCTGCGCCCGGGCTTTATGCTGTATACGGATATTCCGGGCATTGAGGCAGATACCAACAGCGAAAAATCGCTGAACGCAGTGAAGCAGGACAACCGTCCCAAATACATTGTAATGCGTGAATTCATGTATAATAAAATGAAAGAGAAAATAGGCGGCGAAGACTGGGAACTGCTGGAAAATAAGGCAGGCATCTGTATTTACAGGAGCCGGTAACTGGTTGGCTTCATATAATTTTGTAACAACTGTTGACGTTTCGTCTGCAAAGCAATACAGTAAATTAATAACCGAAACACGAGGTTGAAACGGATAATGTCTTCAGAAACAGTGCTGTATATGGTAATACCCTGTTATAACGAGCAGGAAGTGTTGCCTGATTCAGCGGAAAAACTTAAAAATAAAATTACAGATTTAATTGTGCGGAAGAAGATCAGCAAACAAAGCAAAATATGTTTTGTGAATGACGGAAGCAGGGACCGTACCTGGGCGATTATCCGGGAGCTCTGTCAACAGGATCCGGTTTATTCAGGTATCTGCCTGGCCCACAACGAAGGCCATCAGAACGCTGTTTTGGCCGGTCTTATGACGGTACAGCCCTACTGCGACGCGGCCATCAGTATGGATGCTGACCTGCAGGACGATATTGATACCATAGACGCTATGATAGATAAATACGATGAAGGCTGTAACATCGTGTACGGCGTCAGGGACAACCGGGAGACAGACACTTTCTTCAAAAGGGTTACCGCAGAAGGCTTCTACCGTTTTATGAAAATGATGGGAGCGGATGTAATCTTTAACCACGCTGATTTCCGTCTTATGGACAAACAGGCGCTGGCTGCCTTCGGGGAATATCAGGAAGTGAACCTGTTCCTGCGGGGCATTGTGCCTATGATCGGGCTAAAACATGACTGTGTGTATTATAAGCGGAAAGAACGATTGGCGGGGGAGAGCAAGTATCCCCTGAAAAAGATGTTTGCCTTTGCCTGGCAGGGGATTACTTCCCTGTCGTCCAAACCTATCAAATTTATTGTAGATTTGGGACTGGGCATATCGGTAATCAGCGGGCTGGTATTGATCTGGTCATTATTCCGGCATTTTACCGGACAGACAATTGCAGGCTGGACCAGTCTGATTATTTCCCTGTGGCTGCTGGGCGGACTGATTCTGCTGGCTGTCGGTATCATCGGCGAGTACGTGGGGAAGATTTATCTGGAAGTGAAACGCCGCCCCCGGTATCTGGTACAGGAGTTTATAGACGCTAACATAAAAGAGGAGAAATAAAAAAGACTTTCTGCGTCGGAATCGCCAGATTTTCATCCTGCGTTACAGAAAGTCTTTTCAGACAAAAAATGGAGCGGGCGATGGGAATCGAACCCACAACATCAGCTTGGAAGGCTGGAGTTTTACCACTAAACTACACCCGCATATCAATTTTGGACAACCAAAATCTACAAAATATAATACATGAAACAGTATGGTTTGTCAAGTTTAATTGAAAGAGGAAGGGTTATCATGACGAGAGTAAAAGAGACGATTGAACGCCACGACAAAGGTTACAACTGTGCGCAGTCCGTGGCCTGTACCTATGCTGATCTGGTAGGGCTGGATGAAGCAACCATGTTTAAGGTGACGGAAGGCCTAGGCAAAGGCATGGGCGGAACCCTGGCGACCTGTGGCGCGTTAAGCGGCGCCTGTGTGCTGGCAGGCATGAAACGCAGTACGGGAAATCTGGAAACGCCGGACAGTAAACTGGGAACCTATAAGCTGGCTGAAGAAATCGTAAATAAATTCCAGGAACAGTGCCATTCGTTAGTATGCCGGGAGCTGAAAGGACTGGATACAGGAAAAGTTCTGACTCCCTGCCCGGACTGCATCATGAACGCGGCCCGTATTGCTGAAGAAGTGCTGGATTTAAAGGTATAAGTGTTCTGCGCTGAAAAAGAAATGCTGGCTGAAACGCCGGTCCTGTTGCAGAAAGTTACGTAGCAAAAGAGGTATTCCATAAAAAAGCCGGTTGCAATTCATATGCAACCGGCTTTTTTAATTGGGGCTTTAGCGCCCCATTGTGGTAATTATACCACGGCCAGACTAAAGTTCAGAGTGGATCAGTTTTGGGAACAGGCCATTCAGCGGATATGGAAAGTCACGGATATGTGAAGCGGCGTAAAAATACCGGGTATGTGTTTAAAGGAATTGAATTAAAAGGATCAAGGGCAGAAATTCCCTTCCAAAATGCACTTTTTACACGGATAATGCACGCAAAATGCACAAAATATAAGCCAAAATGCACATTTTATGTAAGCAGGAATCCAGTAATAATGCGGCTTCGGACAGTATGGAGTGTAGAAGTGTAAAAATTTTTCCTATTGTTTTAAAATAAAAAAGTTTATATATAGAATACAATAAGCAGAAAAAATACACTTTTACACTCGTGATAGCGGAAACGCAGACAGGACAAGGGCTGCAGCGATTTTTAAAAATGCATGAATGGTGGGAAAAATACACTACAAACCGTGAATGTCAAAGGGGGAGGCAACAATAATGAACTACGATTACAAATTAAAGATCTGCCCATTAAAAGAAAAATCACCAAAAGCCGCATAAATACCGGGCTTTCAGTGTCTGTGCAAAAATAATTATTATTTTTCTTGTCTTTTCATGATAAGTTTTAAGGAGGTGGAAACGTGGCACGTCCATTAAAGGATGCTAATAATGCAAGGGTTGTTTCCTTAAATATAAGGATTAAGGAAGATTTCTTGGTCGGAGCGGCAGGATTTGAACCTGCGACCCTCTGCTCCCAAGGCAGATGCGCTACCAAACTGCGCTACGCCCCGACGTATTTCGGAACCGGCCTGCGTATTGCCGGACAGTTCTTCATTGCTTCACAGTAAAGCTATTATATATGAGCGCAACACGGTTGTCAAGAAAAAACGAAGACCGGCTTCCCGAACAGGAAAACCGGTCTTGCGAAAGGACAATATTATTTGAAGTAACGTTCCAGTAAGCCTTTGAAAGCTTTGCCATGACGGGCTTCGTCCCGGGCCATTTCATGAACGGTGTCATGGATCGCGTCCAGGTTCAGTGCTTTGGCGCGTTTTGCCAGATCAGTCTTGCCGGCGGTTGCACCGTTTTCAGCTTCTACGCGCATTTCCAGATTCTTTTTGGTGCTGTCGGTAATAACTTCGCCCAGCAGTTCCGCAAATTTAGCGGCATGTTCCGCTTCTTCATAAGCAGCTTTTTCCCAGTACAGACCGATTTCCGGATAGCCTTCCCGGAATGCTACGCGGGCCATGGCCAGGTACATGCCTACTTCGGAGCATTCGCCGTTGAAGTTGGCGCGCAGGTCGGCTTTAATATCTTCGGGAACGTCAGCGGCTACGCCTACAACGTGTTCAGCAGCCCAGGTCATATCGCCGGCCTGCTCTACAAATTTGGAAGCAGGAGCGCC
>JAFSOW010000153.1 GCA_017443165.1 Acidaminococcaceae bacterium
GATATACAGAACCAGAGAGTTAATAAATTTGAATATCCGGACAATGTTTCCATGGCGTCTTACAAACCGACAGTCAAAGGAAACATTAAACAGATTGACAAAGTAGTGCGGGAACTGAAAAAGGCCAAACGTCCTCTGATCTGTACCGGCGGCGGCGCCCATTTAAGCGGTGCGGCAGATGTAATCCGCGCCTTTGCGGAAAAACACCGGATTCCCGTTGTCTCCACCATGATGGGCTTGGGGACCATGCCCACGGAACATCCCATGTTTTTCGGCATGGTAGGCAATAACGGGCAGGCCTACGGCAACCGGGCCATGAACCAGGCCGATATGATCCTGATGGCCGGCGCCCGGGTGGCGGACCGTTCCATTGCCCGTCCGGATGAAATCAGCACCAATAAGATTCTTGTGCATATCGACGTGGATCCGGCAGAAATCGGGAAGAACGCAGGACCGACCATTCCGCTGGTAGGAGACCTGAAGAACGTGTTTACGGAACTGGACAAGGAAGATATCCGCCCGGCTACCCAGGAATGGCTGGACTGCCTGGCAGGTTACCGGAAAGAAGCGGAAGAAGCGAAGAAGGCAAAAGCAGACCTGGTAATCACGCCGGGAACCGTAGACCCGACACACTTTATCCATGCGCTGTCTGACGCCATGGATAAAAATGCGGTATACGTGGCGGACGTCGGGCAGAACCAGCTCTGGTCCTGCGCTAACTGCATCATCCGGGACGGCCGGTTCTTTACTACCGGCGGCATGGGCTGCATGGGCTATTCCGTGCCGGCAGCCATGGGGGCCAAGCTGGCAGAACCGGACCGTCAGGTGGTAGCGGTGTGCGGCGACGGCGCATTCCAGATGTGCATGATGGAACTGGGGACTATGCGACAGTATAACGTACCGGTGAAGATCGCCGTAATCCGCAACAACGTGCTGGGCCTGGTAAGACAGTATCAGCATTTCACTTACAAAGACAGATTTTCCGTCATCGATCTTACGGGGAGCCCGGAACTGGAATCCATCGCCGCGGCGTACGGGATGAAGTTTCTGCATCTGAATGACGAAGCGAAGATGGATGAAACCATCAAAGCATTCCTGGAAAATGATGAATCTGTTTTACTCCAGTGCGATGTAGATCCGAACGAGGTGGCCTGACATGAAACGAATTTATAATGTATTAGTAAAAAACCAGTCCGGTGTTCTCTGTAAAGTATCCGGGTTGTTCTGGAGACGCTGCTTCAACATTGATTCCCTGGCGGTAGGCGAAACGGAAGACAACGCCATTTCCAATATGACGATTGTGAGCACGGGGGACGACCATACCCAGGAGCAGATTGAAAAACAGCTGAATAAAAAGATTGACGTAATCAAGGTCAAGACTTTTGACGAAAAAGAAGCGGTCTGCCGCGAACTGATGCTGATCAAAGTGAAATACACAAGAGATAACCGCAGGGATATTATTGATAACTGCGCGGTTATGAACGCAACGATCATTGATATGGGCAATAATATGATGACCATCCAGATCTGTGATACGCCGGAGCGTTCCCAGATTTTCCTGGACAGCATCAACCATATTAAAATTGTGGAGATTACCCGTTCCGGGACGGTGGCCCTGACAAAATGTAAGGAAGGCATCAAATAATTTAACAAAGCGAACCAAAAAAGTGCGGATGCAACGTTGCCGCACTTTTTTTTTAGGGTCAAATATGATAAAATATCTGTTAGAGTAAAAACGGGAAAGGCAACAGAATAATCTACGGTCCTTTTTATTCAGTCACATTGATTTACGGCTGTATAAGGTACAATGCTTCTTATACGGCTGATTTTTATGCAGGGGAGAGAACTATGGCACAGAGAACAGACATCCATAAAGTAATGATCATCGGCTCCGGCCCGATTGTAATCGGCCAGGCCTGCGAATTTGACTATTCCGGTACCCAGGCCTGCAAGGCGCTGCGCAGCCTGGGCTATGAAATCGTACTGGTGAATTCCAATCCGGCCACCATCATGACGGACCCTGAAATGGCGGATAAAACATATATCGAACCGCTGAACGTAGAGAGGGTAGAGCAGATTATCGCCAAAGAGCGCCCGGATGCCCTGCTGCCCAACCTGGGCGGCCAGTCCGGTCTGAACCTGTGCGCCGAACTGTACAAAGCCGGCGTGCTGGATAAATACGGCGTAAAAGTCATCGGTGTGCAGGTGGATGCCATCGAACGGGGCGAGGACCGCATCGAGTTCAAGGAAACCATGAACAAACTGGGCATCGGCATGGCCCGCAGCGAGGTTTCCTACAGCGTGGAAGAAGCCCTGGCCATTGCGGATGAATTAGGCTATCCCGTCGTGCTGCGCCCTGCCTATACCATGGGCGGCGCCGGCGGCGGCCTGGTTTACAATAAAGAAGAACTGAAAACCGTCTGCGCCCGGGGCCTGCAGGCCAGTATCATCGGCCAGGTGCTGGTGGAAGAATCCATCCTTGGCTGGGAAGAACTGGAACTGGAAGTGGTCCGGGACAAGGACAACAACATGATCACGGTCTGCTTCATCGAGAACGTGGATCCTGTAGGCGTACATACCGGTGACTCTTTCTGCACCGCGCCCATGCTGACCATTCCGGAAGATGTGCAGCAGGAACTGCAGCGACAGGCCTATAAGATTGTAGAACACATCGGCGTCATCGGCGGCACCAATGTGCAGTTTGCCCGGAACCCGAAAGACGGCCGTATCATCGTCATTGAAATCAATCCCCGTACCTCCCGGTCTTCTGCCCTGGCATCCAAGGCCACCGGTTTCCCCATCGCGCTGGTATCCGCCAAGCTGGCCAGCGGGCTGACCTTAAAAGACCTGCCCTGCGGCAAGTACGGCACCCTGGACAGGTATGTGCCCGACGGAGATTATATTGTGGTGAAATTTGCCCGCTGGGCTTTTGAAAAGTTCAAAGGCGTGGACGATAAACTGGGAACCCAGATGCGTGCCGTGGGCGAAGTCATGAGCATCGGCAAGAATTATAAGGAGGCTTTCCAGAAAGCCATCCGTTCTCTGGAAAAAGGACGTTACGGTCTGGGACATGTAAAGAATTTTGACAAGCTCAGCAAAGAAGAACTGCTGAACCTGCTGCGCACACCTTCTTCCGAACGTTACTTCCAGATGTACGAAGCCCTGCGCAAAGGAGCCACGGTGGATGAGATTTTCAACATCACCTGGGTGAAGCATTACTTCGTGGAGCAGATGAAGGAACTTGTGGAAGAGGAAGAAGCCCTGCTGCAGTTCAAAGGTACGGTGCCCCCGGCGGAAGCCCTGGCGCAGGCCAAGAAAGACGGCTTTTCCGATAAATATCTCAGCGAGATTCTGGAAGTATCCGAGGACGACATCCGCCACGCAAGAGAAAGAATCGGCGTAGTGGAAGCCTGGGACGGCGTCCATGTAAGCGGTACCCAGGACAGCGCTTACTTCTATTCCACGTATAACGCACCGGACAACAACCCGGTTTCCGATAAACGGAAGATTATGATCCTGGGCGGCGGCCCCAACCGCATCGGCCAGGGCATCGAGTTTGACTACTGCTGCGTCCATGCGGCCATGTCCCTGAAGAAGTTAGGCTTTGAGACGATTATCGTAAACTGCAACCCGGAAACGGTTTCCACGGATTACGATACTTCCGACAAACTGTATTTCGAACCTCTGACGCTGGAAGATGTGTTAAGCATTTACTATAAAGAAAAGCCAGTAGGCGTCATCGCCCAGTTCGGCGGTCAGACTCCGCTGAACCTGGCAGATAAGCTGAAAGAAGAGGGCGTGAACATTTTAGGTACCACGCCGGAAGTCATCGACCTGGCGGAAGACCGTGACCAGTTCCGCAAGGTTATGGACAAGCTGGGCATCCCCATGGCGGAGTCTGGCATGGCCAGCACGGTGGAGCAGGCTATTGAACTGGCCCACAGCATCGGCTATCCGGTTATGGTGCGTCCGTCCTTTGTACTGGGCGGCCGCGGTATGGAAGTGGTCCACGACGACGAGCAGATGAAAGACTATATGGCGGCAGCCATCGGTGTAACGCCGGACCGCCCAATCCTCATCGACCGGTTCCTGCACAACGCGCTGGAATGTGAAGCGGATGCCATCTCCGACGGCAAAGACGCTTTTGTTCCCGCGGTGATGGAACACATCGAACTGGCCGGCATCCATTCCGGAGACAGTGCCTGCATCCTGCCCAGCCGGCAGATTTCCGAAGAAAACCTGAATACCATTAAAGAATATACCCGCAAGATTGCGGTAGAAATGAACGTAGTAGGCCTGATGAACATGCAGTATGCCATCGAGGACGGCAAGGTGTATGTGCTGGAAGCGAACCCCCGTGCGTCCCGGACCGTGCCGCTGGTGTCCAAGGTCTGCGGCATCCGCATGGTGCCTCTGGCTACCGATATCATCACCGGTTCCCTCACCGGGCGTCCGTCGCCGGTGCCGGGCCTGAAAGAAAAACAC
>JAFSOW010000154.1 GCA_017443165.1 Acidaminococcaceae bacterium
AACCAAAACCGTTTCCATTCTGGTGCGGGGAATGAAACCCATCAGCGCTCCCTGTCATCAACATTTATGTTATAATATAAACAGTAAACCTTACAAAAATCTTAAAATGGAACGGAATTAAAAGTATGACTTCATTACTTACACAGGAACAATGGGATATCCTGGACGGCATGCGCAGCAACCTGGGCCTGGCCGCCGACCTGGCCCAGGCCAAGATTTCACTGATCCTGCCCCTGAACCGCAGCCGGCAGCTTTGCTCTGCCGCCACTACTCCACCGGGAAAAGACAAAGCAAAACCGTCAGAAGATATCTGCTTTTTAAGCGTCTTCGATCAGGCGGAACCCCTTACCCGCTCGGAAAACACGGAACCGGAAGAGATGACCCGCGCTGCGGATGAACCGCTGATGACCCAGGCGCTGACAGAAAACACCGTCACCGAAGGGTTCCGGGAAGTTGCGCCGGGCCAGTTCGCCCGGCTGAAGGTCTATCCCATCTGCGACGGGAACAACCGCTGCTTCGCCGCCGCCGCCTTTGAAGACCGGGAAGCCGACGTAGTATTCTGGGACGCCACCATGGACTTCCTGCACGGCAGTAAAACAGACTATGCTTCCAACAGCTGCTACCGCCGCCTGTCCAGTATCGACGGACTTGTGCTGGTGAACGCCCGGGACGGACTGATCCTTGCAGCCAACAATGCGGCCCGGCATATTTACCGTGTACTGGGCGTCGGACACCTGGTGGGCCGGCGAACCAGCAGTGAAGAGATTAACTGGAACGGCATTGACAACGTTTTGTACACAGGCACGGCCGAAGAACAGGAACTGCAGAAGAAAGGTCTGTTCCTGGATTTCCGTTTTATCCCGCTGTACGCGGCGGGAAGTATAGAGCGCATCATCGTGGTCATCGAAGACGTCACCCAGCTGAAGCTGAAGGACGAAGAACTGCGGGTAAAGGCTGCGGTGATCCGGGAGATCCATCACCGGGTCAAAAACAACCTGCAGACCATCGCCAGCCTGCTGCGGCTGGAACAGCGCCGGGCCGCTTCGGAGGAAACCAAAGACGTGCTGCGGGACTCCATCAACCGGATCAGCAGCATCGCGCTGGTACATGAATATCTTTCCGGTCAGGGCACGGAACTGGTGGACATCAACGAACTGGGCAACGGCGTCTTCCGCACGGTTATGAGCAGCATGAAAACGCCGGATCTGGAACTGGAAATGAAATTCACCGCAGATAACCTGCGGCTTCCTTCCCAGCAGGCGGCCAGCCTGGCCCTCGTGCTGAACGAACTGTTGCAGAATGCGCTGGAGCACGGGTTTGAAAACCGGAAAAAGGGAACGCTGACAGCTGCCATCTGCCGGCTGGACGAAAGCGCCGAAGAGCCGGACAAACTTCCCGGCAGGGCAACAGATGCAGCGCAATACAGCGGCAACGCCAAAAAGGAAACCACAGACCGCTTACTGTTACTGGTGAAAGATGACGGCGTAGGCCTGCCTCCCGGTTTTGACCTGCAGAAGACCAAGAGTCTTGGCCTGAAGATCGTTCAGACAGTCGTGCAGTCCGATTTAAAGGGAACTTTCAACCTAGAGCCGCGTACCGACGGAAACGGCACCGTGGCCAGGGTAGTCATTCATATGTAATGGAGGGGAAGTTGAAGTGAAACCGTTAAAGATACTGATTGCAGACGATGAAGCCTTATTACGCCTGGATCTGCGGGAAATGCTGGAAGAAGCCGGACACACCGTTATCAGCGAAGCGGAGAACGGAAAAATAGCGGTTAGCCTTGCGGAGAAATACCGGCCGGATCTGGTCATCATGGATGTGAAAATGCCGGAGATGGACGGACTGGAAGCCGCCAAACTCATCGGGGAGGCAAAACTGGCCCCGGTTCTTCTGCTCACAGCCTACAGCCAGCAGGAAATCGTACAGGAAGCAACCAACTCCGGCGTGTTCGCCTATCTGGTAAAACCGGTCCGGGAAGAGGAACTGTTTCCCGCCATTGAGATCGCCATAAGCCGGTTTGCTGCGTTCCAGCGGTTAAACGCCGCACTGGACAAGGCAAAGGACGATCTGGAAACCCGGAAGCTGCTGGACCGGGCCAAGGGTATTCTGATGGATCAGTATAAATTTACAGAAAAAGATGCCTTCCAGGCCATGCAAAAGCTCAGCATGGATCGCCGGCTTTCCCTGAAGGCAGTGGCCAAAGCCGTGATTGCCAGCGCAGAGATACACGAAAAGGAAACGGGAAAAAAGAAAAACAGAAAATGAATTTTTATTCATGATATATTTGACAAAGCCCCGGTAACAGTGTTACAATTTTATAGATAACAAAGGCGTTCTTTGCCGTGCAATTTGTGTTCGGCAAGGAGCGCCTTTATTTTTTTGAAATGAAAACGAGGCAACTATTATGGCAATCAACTTCAACCGGAAGATCCTTCTGGAAGACGGGCAGGAGTACTACGGCTATGGCTTCGGCGCAACCGGGGACAAAGTACTGGAAATCGTCTTCAATACTTCCATGGTGGGCTATCAGGAGATCCTATCGGATCCCTCCTACACGGACCAGGCCGTGGTAATGACCTACCCTCTCATCGGCAACTACGGTATGGCAGAAGAAGATTACGAGTCTGCGCACCCCAGTATCGGGGCGCTGATCGTACGGGAGTACAATGACGAGCCTTCCAACTTCCGCAGCGCGGCGACCCTAGGGGAGGTTATGAAGAAATACGGTATTGTCGGCGTCTGTGGCGTGGACACCCGTAAACTGAACCGGAGCATCCGAGACTTCGGCAGCCGCAGGGCGCTGGTCACCGATGCCGCCACCCCGCGGGAAAAAGGACTGCAACTATTGAAGGAAAGCAGTCTCCCCACCGATGCCGTTTCCCGGGTAAGCCGGAAAGCCCCGGAGGAATTCCCGGCAGAGCAGGCGCGTTTCCATGTGGCCGCCATCGACTGCGGCATGAAGCAGAACATCGTCCGTTCCCTGAACAAGCGGGACTGCAGCGTGACGGTCGTCCCCTGGGATACCACGGCAGAAACGATCCGGTCACTGCAACCGGACGGAGTCTTCATTTCCAACGGGCCCGGGGATCCTACGGACGTTCCCCAGACCATCGAAACCATCCGGCAGCTGCTGGGAACCGTTCCCATCTTCGGCATCTGCCTGGGCCACCAGATTATCTCCCTGGCCTACGGCGCCAGAACCTACAAGCTGAAGTTCGGCCACCGGGGCGGCAACCATCCGGTGAAAAATCTGGAGACCGGCAAAATCGAAATCACCTCCCAGAATCATTCCTACGCGGTGGACAAGGACAGTCTGCGCCATACGCCCCTGAAGGTAACCCACGTGAACCTGCTGGACCAGACGGTAGAAGGTGTGAAATGCGAAAAAGACCGGGTGTTCAGCGTCCAGTACCATCCGGAAAGCGCCCCCGGCCCACAGGACAGCGCC
>JAFSOW010000015.1 GCA_017443165.1 Acidaminococcaceae bacterium
CGACCCTGTCAAAGTCCAGCTGCCGCTGCACCGCATAGGCCATGCGCAGATGCCCCATATGGATCGGGTCAAAGGTTCCTCCCATGATCGCCAGCCGTTCCATGACCTTGCCTCCCGCACAAGGAAACATTTTATCTGCGTTTGCACGATAAAAAACGCAAGTCCTGTTTCCAAAAGTATTACATTATATTATAGCAATCTATCCCTGCTTTTGTAAATAAAAGCAAAAAGAAATCCCCTCTTATTTCACATTTTCAAAATAACACAGCATCCCTTCCAAAATTGCGATTACTACAACAAACAGGACGAGCAACCGGAGCCGGTCTTTTATATCAAAAATGGTTTTAGGCCTTCTCAGAAATTCCGAGAAGGCCTGTAAAAAACTCTTGATTTTTTGCACTGTGCTTCGCTCATCCTGCATATTACATTCCTTTTTATTCATACCGCAGAGCTTCAATGGGATCCAGTAACGCGGCTTTTCGAGCCGGATAAATACCGAAGAACACGCCGATGCCTACAGAGAATACTACGGAAATGATAATAATCGGAACGGAGATAACTGTCTTCCACTCTGCAAATGTACTGATGGCATAGGAGGCACCGATGCCCAGTACTACGCCTAAGAAGCCGCCGATGATACCGATAACGGCCGATTCGATCAGGAACTGCAGCAGAATATTATTGTACGTTGCACCCAGGGCTTTCCGGATCCCGATTTCCCGGGTACGCTCCGTTACGGATACCAGCATGATGTTCATGATGCCGATGCCGCCTACCAGCAGACTGATGGCCGCAATACAGCCCAGCAGCATGGTGATGGTGTTAGCCGTGCTCATCATGGTGTCCATAAGGGCCGCCAGGTTACGCACGGAAAAATCATCATCGTCCGAGCTTTTAATCCGGTGACGGATGCGTAGCAGATTCTCCACTTCCGCCTGCACGCTGTCAATGACATTTTCATTCATTGCCTGTATGGTGATGTTATTCACGTACGTGATGCCCATCATGCGGTTCATAGCCGTGGTCAGGGGAACAAACACCACATCATCCTGGTCCTGGCCGCCGGAAGACTGGCCTTTGGCACCCAGTACGCCCACCACCTTGAACGGTGCTTTGTTGATGCGGATCGTCTTGCCTACGGGATCTCCGTCCGGGAACAGGTTATCCACAATGGTCTTGCCGATGACACAGACACGGTCCTTGCCTGCCATGTCATGGTCGTTTATGTTACGGCCTTCCTCTACCGTATAGTCACGGATATCAATAATATTAGGGGTAGAGCCCTGCACGTTGGTCGTCCAGTTCTGATTGCCCACAACCAGCTGGTAACCGCGGGAGACCATAGGCGCTACATGTTTGATTCCGTCAATATTCTTCTCAATAGCTTTGGCATCGTCATCGGTCAGGCGTGCCCCGCTGCCGGCCTGGATGCGGGCCCCGGTGGCCGTGCGTCCGCCGGACTGGACGATGAGCAGATTGCTGCCCAGGCGGGAGATATTATCTTTAATCTGTTCCTTGACCCCAAAGCCCAGGCTGACCATGGCGATAACAGCGCCCACGCCGATGATGATACCCAACAGCGTCAGCAGCGTACGCAGCTTGTTGGATATCATGCCGTCAATGGCCATCTTGATTGACTCATTGAACATAATCGTGTACCAGCCTTTCGTCACTGTTCAGGTGACCGTCCCGCATTACCAGGATGCGTTTGGTCTGCTGCCCGATATCCGGCTCATGGGTAACCATGACGATAGTTTTGCCCATGGCATTCAGCTTTTTAAAAATATCCATAATTTCATAACTGGATTTGGTATCCAGATTGCCGGTGGGTTCGTCCGCCATCACAATGGCCGGGTTGTTGATCAGCGCACGGCCGATGGCCACCCGCTGCCGCTGACCGCCGGACAGCTCATTGGGCTTATGACCGATGCGGTCCCCCAGCCCTACGTCTTCCAGGGCTTTCCTGGCACGTTCCATCCGTTCTTCTTCCGGAACACCCGCATACACCAGCGGCAGGGCCACGTTCTGCTGGGCTGAAATTTTAGAAAGCAGGTTAAAATTCTGGAATACAAAACCAATCTTTGCGTTCCGGGTATGAGCCAGTTCGTCATCACTCAACCCTGCTACTTCTTTTCCATCCAGGTAATACTTTCCGGATGTGGGACGGTCCAGACAGCCCAGAATATTCATCATGGTAGATTTACCGCTGCCGGAAGGTCCCATGATGGCGACAAAATCCCCTTCTTCCACGCTGAAGTTCACATGATCCAGCGCCTGCAGAATGGTATCGCCCATGGTAAACTGCTTCACAATATCTTCCAGTACAATGACATCTGCCATGCTCATCCCTACTTTCCTATGTTGCGCTTACGTAAGCTGTGCTGACTGCGCCGGTTATACAATCACCGGCTTTTTCGGTTGCGCTTCCTTCGTTTTACATACGCGGCGGGCGCATATTATTGTTGTTGGTCTGCTTTGCTTTCAGCGTTTTTACCATCACCTTGTCGCCCTGACGCAGCTGATTGCTCTTGACGGCTACACTGTCGTCGCCGGTCATGCCCACTTCTACATCAATTTCCGTTTCCTGTTTGGTCTTCGGATCGTACTTCTTTACATACTTGCGGCCGCCGTCATAAAAGATGCAGTTCTGGGGAACCATCAGTACATCGCCGGCCTCGCTGATGATAATGTTGGCCCGGGCCGTCATGGTGGGGAACAGTTTGTTTTTGGAATTGGTAACATCCACATACACTTTATAGTAAACTACATTGTTCGTGGTAGTAGCGCTGCGGGAAATCAGCCGCACCACGCCTTCAAAGGTTTCTTCCGGATAGGAATCAACCGTAAATTCCACTTTCTGTCCCACTTTGATCTGTCCGATATCCGATTCGTCCACCAGGGTCTCTATCTGCATTTTATCCAGGTTGGCAATGGACATGATGACCTGGGGCGAACTGATACCGGAGCTGATGGTCTGACCGACCGGGGTAGGTTTGCCGATTACATATCCGTCGATAGGTGAGTATATATACGTATCGTTGGTGTTCGACACAGCCTGCTCATGGGCAGCCTTGGCCACCCTGTAGTTCATCA
>JAFSOW010000155.1 GCA_017443165.1 Acidaminococcaceae bacterium
CCGTTTATAATCAGCACCACCGGCGCATTTACGGTACGCGCCAGATCATAGGCGCTGGCTTCCGAGGTCTTGCCCATGCCGTCGTAAAGCCCATGGCCCCTTCCAGAATGGCCACATCAGAATCTTTGCTGTTTTTTGCCAGCAGCCGCTTTACATTCTCCGGACCGGTAAGAAACAAATCAAGATTCCGGGATTTTGCTCCTATTACTTTCGAGTGAAACATGGGGTCGATATAGTCAGGCCCGCTTTTGAAAGCGGTAACCCGCTGTTTTTTATTCAACAAAGCCCGCAGTACCGCACAGACTACCGTGGTCTTGCCGCTGCCGCTCCGGGGCGCCGCAAATAAAAGCCGGGGAATGTCAAGAAACGCCGTTTCCGCCATTTTCCTTCCCCCTTCCTGAACACATTTATTGAACACTTTTGTGATACAAAATTGCTTTCATACAGTAACGGTTCACGCCTTACCGCACTTGACTCCGTCACACTCGTCCTGCTTACGCTTTTTTCACAGCCGTGATGATATAAATCGGATTCTGCGCCATCATCAGATTATATCTGCCCAGCTTTTTGTTATAAGCGGATGCAATGTTAACCACATCCAGTATGTAATCCGGTTTTTCTTTGTAATAATCAACAACCGTGCAAAGCGTTTCCAATGCAATCACGTTGATTACAATACGGCATTCCGGGTTCCGGGCATACAGGCTGTCCAACATCTTCGCCATATTCCCGCTGCTGCCGCCGATGAACACACAGTCCGGCGCCGGAGTCTTTTCAATTTCTTCCGACGCTTCCCCTGCTACAATTTCCATATTGCCGCAATGGAACCGTTCCCTGTTTAAACGCAGAAGTTCCAGCGCGTCTTCCTTCATTTCAAAGGCATACAGTTTCCCCAGGGGCGCCTGCAGGGCCAGTTCCACGGAGCACGAACCGGTACCTGCTCCGATATCGTAAATAATGTCGTCCGGGCGCGGTTGCAATTTGGAAATGGAAACCGCGCGGATTTCCTGTTTGGTCATAGGCGCCTTGCCCCGCAGGAACAGACTGTCATCCAGGCCGTGCACACCCTGCCGCAACGGGCCTCCTGCCTTGTCATTTAAGATCATCATCACCGACAGGGACGGGAAATTACCTTGAGCAATTTTTTCTGCTGTACCGGTTACGATTTCTTCTTCCGGATAAGACAGGTTGGAGCCAACATGAACCGTCACTTCACCCAGCCCCTGTTCACATAACTGACGGCACAGGACCTGAGGTGAATTCTCCCCGCCGGTCAGGGAAAACACTTTTTTATATTGTAAAACAGCAGAAACCAGATTCTGCTGCCTTCCATGCATGCTGATAATCTTCGCATCGTCCCAGGACGTCTGCAGACGGGACGCAAAATAGACCAGGCTGCTGATCCCGCAATACCGTTTCACTGCACATTGGGGCAGTTTTCCGGCAATGGTTTTGGCCAGACTGAAAAAGCCCACGTCGCCGGAAACCAGAATGCCCAACACATCTTTTTCCGCATCTGCGTTCGCGGCCACTTCTGCCAGCTCTGCAAGTTTGATTGTCGGATAGACTTTCTTCCCGCTTCCGAACTGCCCAACCATCCGTTTATCCCCGGCCAGAATCGTACTTTCAGCAATGGCCTGCCTGGCCTCTCCTGTCAGAAGATCCGGATTGCCCGGGCCGATTCCGATTACATTCACTTTCAGCATTGCCTGTCTCCTCATGATTAATAAGCACCAAATTAAGCGCCGAATTTTTCTTTCAGTTCCGCCAGCACCTGTTCCAGATCTTCGCCGGTCTCCGGATTCCTGTCAATCAGAATCAGCCTGGCCCCTACCTCAGCGGCCGCTTCCAGCTTGTCTTCAAAGCCGCCGGCCTTTCCGGAATCTTTGGAAACGATATATTTTGCTCCGGAGCGCCGGAACATGGCTACATTCAAATCTTTTGCAAAAGGTCCCTGCATACAGATAATCTGCGCCGGTTTATAGCCAAGATTCAGCGCGTTATCCAATGAATCACGCAAAGGCAGTATCCGGCAGGTAATGCGTTCCGCATAATCAGGAAGCTTTGTAAAATCAACCAGATTTTTGCTTCCGGTAGTTAAAAACACCGGGCCTTCCGTACCGCTCAATATTTCTATGGCTTCCCCGAAATCTTTCACTGTGATACAGCCGGGATGCTCGCTGGCAGGCCGCAGCATCCGTTTATAAGGAAAGCCGGTCTCCCTGCAGGCTTTCTGTACGGTCTCCGTAACCAGCACCGCATAGGGATGGGTGGAATCCAGCACCAGGTCAGGTTTCACTTCATGTAAAAACGCACACATATCCGCAAAGGTCATGCGTTTTGTCTGTACATGGATATAAGGATTGTCAGGATATAAAGACGCACCGTATGCCGTAGCAACGGAGACATAAACATCTACCTGCAGGGCAGCCAATGCGTCAGCAATCTTTCTTCCTTCTATGGTTCCGGCAATCAGCCAGACTTTTCGTTTCATAAATGATAACCCCGGGGTGTCACGATGCGCCCGTTAATTACCCTGCTCTGGGAGTTCCCGATAATTACAGTGGAGAACATATCCACATTCTCGTTATCTCCCAGTTCCTTTAAGGTAGTCAGTTCGTAGGACTCGCCCTCCCGTCCGATATTATGCACGATACCGCAGGGAATGTCACCGCTCTGGTTCTTAAGCATAATGTCGCAGGCTTTCTTCAGATAATCTTTCCGTTTATGGCTCCTGGGATTATAAAGGGCAATGCAGAAATCTGCCTGGGACGCGCAGTCCAGACGTTTTTCGATTTTTTCCCAGGGGGTCAGCAGGTCGCTTAAGGAAATAAGGCAAAAATCACAAATCAGCGGAGCGCCCAAAAGCGCAGCGCCGGAGCAGGCAGCCGTCACGCCGGGAATCACTTCAATCTCCACATCCGGATAATCGGCAGCTACCTGGCACATAATGCCTGCCATGCCGTACACGCCGGCATCCCCGCTGCTGATGATAGCAACAGTCTGCCCTTTCAGCGCTTCTTCCAGCGTTGCTTTGCAGCGGTCCACTTCCTTACGCATTCCATTGGAAACAAACCGTTTTCCCGGGAATTCGTCTTTAATCAGATTCACATACACATTGTATCCGGTAATCACATCACAGGACTCCAGCGCTTTTACCGCACGCTCTGTCATCTGTTCCCTGCCGCCGGGCCCCAGGCTTACCACATAGATTTTAGCCGCCATTTTTCGCTCCTTTTATCTTCAGAATCGTCTTTATTATTCATTAAAATCCACAACAAAATTCTCAGCAGCCACAGCCAGCGTTACACCATTCCTGCCAGTCTTACGCAGCAACAGCTTCCCGCCGTTGCTGTCAAGTACAGCCGCTCTTTCACAGACATTATCTACACCCACCGTCTTCGCCACAAAAGCAGAGGGCGTAAAATCTCCTTCTGCAGCATTTAATTCTTCCGCAGAGTAAAAGCGGATGGGAAATGAATTTTCTTCGGCGAAAGCCAGCAAGCCATTCTCATCTTTTTTTACATCAATGGAAGCGATTCCTTTTACCACGCTCATTGTTACCTTAAGCTTTTTAAGTTCCTGTATGACCAGCTCTTCAATTCTGTCCTTGGGCGTGCCTCTCCGGCAACCGATGCCCAGGTGAAGAATGCGGGGGCGCAGCACAACCGTCTCAACAAACGGTTGCACCGTCTTCCGCAGAGAGATCGCCATGCCGACAGGTCCCTCCTCAGCCATAATCAGCCCTTTGGGAAGCGGGCCCCTGATGGGAAATTCGCTCTTTACCCCAACCTTTTTGCAATCTACCAGATAAGATGCAAAGGTTTTGGCGCTCTGCATGTTAAAAATCGACATGTTGTGCCGGGCTGCCCATTCATCTACAGCAAACAGGTCATTGACATCCGTTGCCGTAGTAATCACGGGAACCGCTTTCAAAAAAGCCGCAATTCCCGTCGCCAGCCCGTTCGCGCCGCCAATATGACCCGAAAGCAGGGGGATGACGAATTTTCCCCGCTCATCAATGGAAATCACCGCCGGATCCTTGGTCTTGCTGCGGATATAAGGAGCGATGCTGCGGATGGCAATCCCCGTCGCACCGATAAAAACCATCAGGCGGCACCGGGAAAAAGCCTCCTTACACATTAACTGCAGAGAAGGACCGATTTCCTGTAACGCCGGGTCCAGATCCCTGTAGCGCCGGGTGGTATATATCCCAGTTGCGAACCCACAGGAATCCAGATACTTTTGCAGTTTTAGACTGATCATCGCCCCGTTACGGGTAAAAGAAAAAACAATTGCATTCATAATTATTTGCCAGGTTTATGATGCGTCCTGGTAACCGGCTTAATCTGCAGTTTGCTTGCATCGGCTTTACGGTATCCGGTTTCAAAAGTCGGGTTATACAGTTCGCTGCGTTCATAAACAGAACCCAGGAAACCGCCTACGGTGATCAGAGCCAGATTCTTCACATTATTGGCCGCTGCAGTTTCCGCAATGGTGCCAACCGTACAGTGCAGCACCTTTTCATCCGGCCAGGAAGCCTTGTAAACGATAGCCGCCGGTTCGTCAGCGCCATACCCGCCGCTGATCAGTTCTTTCTGCAGCTTATCCAGCATGCCGGCGCTGAGGAAGATGACCATGGTGGCATGATGTTTTGCGTAATCTTTGATCTTTTGTTTAGGCGGAACTCCGGTACGGCCTTCCATGCGGGTAATGATAACCGACTGGCTTACATCCGGAAGAGTATATTCCGCTTTCAGGGAAGCCGCTGCAGCGCAGAAAGAACTTACACCGGGCACAATTTCAAAATCCAGATTATAACTCCTTAAAAGATCCATCTGTTCCCTGTGAGCACCGTATACGCTGGGATCTCCTGTATGCAGACGGACCACCAGCTTGCCTTCCTGTGCAGCCGGAACCATGGCCGCAATGACTTCTTCCAGAGTCATCACAGCACTGTTCATAATTTCACATTCAGGTTTCGCATAATCCAGCAAAGCGGGATTTACCAGAGAACCGGCATAGATGATCAGATCTGCCTTTTCCAACAGTTCCTTGCCCCGGACCGTAATCAGATCCGCTGCTCCGGGACCTGCTCCAATAAAATAGATCATTACTGTTCAAACTCCTTTTCTTTTACCAGTATCACTGAAAAATAACTGCTCTTATCGTTAACCTTGCTCAGATCTTTATAAATTTTTTCTCCGGGCAGACCGCAGTTTTCAATCATCTGGGCATGCTTCAGAAGACCGCGCCCGGTCAGTTCATCCCGGACCCTGCCGATTTCGCTGGCCGATTTCATCAGGATTTTGTTACCGGGCATATCCAGGAACCGGCTGGATTCTTTATAGCTTCCCGGCAGAATGGTCAGCGGTTCTGCTTTTTCACAGAGGGAAACATTTAACTTGGCCGCAACAGCGCAGAAACTGGTTACGCCGGGAACCAGCACTGCTTCATAGCCGGCTTTCAATACCAGTTTATGAACATAGATACAGGTGGCGTAAACGGTAGGA
>JAFSOW010000156.1 GCA_017443165.1 Acidaminococcaceae bacterium
ATATCATAAAAGCATTTCAATAGAAACAAAAATAAACCGACTGTCTAATCAACAGTCGGTTTCGGATACTATGGGTCTCTAAGGGGCGATTTTACTGGTTTTGTAAAAATTTATCGCGCTTAATGACCAGCTTTGCGTTTGTTAAAGCAGTCAAAGCAATAAACGGGGCGGTCTTCAGAAGGACGGAACGGAACTTCCGTTTCCTTACCGCACTCGGCGCACACAGCTTTAAACATTTCCCGCGGCTGGGTTCCGTTCATACGGGCTTTACGGGCAGCACGGCAGGCAGAGCAGCGCTTGGGTTCATTGGTGAAACCTTTTTCAGCGTAGAATTCCTGCTCTGACGCGGAAAACACAAAATCATTTCCGCACTCAACGCATTTCAGGGTCTTGTCTTCAAACATGGTTTTGTCACTCCTTTTTCTTTGTACCCCATAGGAACAACTAACTTCTTACTGTACCGCTTCTTCCTTTTGATGTACTTAGAAAAAAAGCGAGAAAACGAAACAATAAACTAAGCCGGCCTTGAGATATCCTAAGCTGAAGTATACCAAAAATAAAAAACTTGTCAATGCATATTTGCAATATTATTGGTTACAATTTTAGTAAAATTTACTATTTCAATAATTTTAGCACTATATGTTTTTATTTATGCAAAGAAACTATAAAATCTGTTACATTATTTATTAAGTTTCGCACCAAATCACCGGGACAGACTTTTGGCTGCCGGTCAATATTGGGTCAGGTTTGCATAATCCAGGGTGTAAGAGCGTCCCCAGTAATAGAAACACGTTATGGAAGCGTTGCCCACATGTAAATGCCAGGCACGGTTCAGGTCAAGACCGAGCATGGTACAAATCAGAACACGGATGATCCCGCCATGGGCCACAAAAGCCACATCGCCTTCCGGGTGCCGGTCTAAAATCTCCTGCACGACCGGGTAGACGCGCTTCTGCGCATCCGACATGCTTTCGCCCTGCGGAATCTTCGTGTTAGCAGGATTGGCAAAAAAATCTTTCCATTCTTTTGCGTACTTTTTCTGGATATCTTTAGTGTTCATGTTTTCCCAGATACCGAAGCTCATTTCCCGCAACGCGTCTGTTTCCTGCAGTTCCATTCCTTTTGCCCGGGCAATGATCTCCGCCGTGGTTTTGGCACGTATCAGCGTACTGGTGTAAATTGCCTGCAGCGGAATATTCCTGAGAAAGTCGGCTGCTCTTTCCGCTTGCTCAATCCCCTTCTGATTCAACGGGATATCCGTCTGTCCCTGAAAACGCAGGGAATTGTTGTAATCGGTTTCACCGTGACGGATAAGATAAAGTTTTGCCATGATGTTCCCCCTTTTGCCGCGCTGGACCGCGACGTCTTCCTTCTCCAAAAAATTCTGTACGTTTTTCCTTACCCTTTTAGTTTTTTATCTTCCTGTACTTTTAAAGAATAGTCTTCTTTTTCATTATGCACGCCAGCTTCTTCGAAGGTTTCCATTTCCCTGTAAGCTTTAATCCCTGCGTCGAACAGGCGCAGACAACTCAGTGCCCCCACGCCTTCCGCATTCTTCAGTGAAAGCCGTAACGGGGCCTGCAGCTGCAGTTTTTTCAGCAAAGCAGCACTTCCCGTTTCCGCAGATTCATCCCCCGCAAAACAGTATTGCAGCACATACGGATTAAACCTTGCAGCCGCAAAAGCTGCCAGGCAGGTCGCCACACCGTCCAGCATTACCGGAACACGCATTCCTGCTGCCTGCAGTATGGCGCCGGTCATAGCAGATACCGGGGCACATTGCAGCCTGTCCAAAAGCGCCAGTCCGTCTTTTTCTTCCGTCAGATCCTGCCAGTCCGGCCGCAGATCTTTTTCAAAGGTACCGAGACAAATCAGTTCCGCCTTTTCTTCTCCTATATATTCGGCTGTGAGCATCGCGCCTTCTTCCAGAAGATCATAGGCGGATTCGCCGATGACCAGGAGTGGGACAATTTTTGCATTTACATGGGAAGCATAAACAGAAAGCGCTCTTTTCTGCACCATTGCCGATTCAATTTCAACAGCATGTTTCAACTCGCCCCAAAGTAAAAGCAGACGGTTCTCCGGAATCACAACCAGTTGTTTATCCGATGAACCCAGTATCCCCGCGTAACGTGAGGTCATGCTTTCCAGCAGGGCAAGGGAACCCACCGGTTTAATCAGGTTATCAAACCTTTTTTGCGCCGCATTTATGATGTCCCCGCTCAGGGGCTGGATCTTCGTTACCAGTTCTTCAATATGCATATCCGTTTCCTTTTATTTTAATAAATAATATGCCAAAAACAGTACGATTACATTGCCGCATTCAGTCAGAAAACCAAATGTATCGCCGGTCAGGCCTCCAAGATTCCATTTCAGGTAAAATGCCAGGGCGATACAAGGAATACAGCTGAGAACAGCCAGCTTGCACCATACAGATCCCAACAGGAAAAGCAGAACGGATGCAATCAGCAATGCAAGTATCAGATAAAGCGGGCTGCCGCCGGTTTTAAACATTTCCCCCAGACCGCCGGGCCGCGCGTTGGGAAACTTCAGGATATATACCACCATCAGCGTCCGGGTGATAATATACATAGAAGCCAGCAACGAACCCAGCACCGCAGGATGAAAAGAACCGAACAGGCTAACTTTTGCAAGGATCAGGATGACCGCGCCAATTACCGCATTGGCGCCCGCATGGCTGTCTTGCATGATTTCCAGTTTCCGTTCCCTTGTTCTCCCACTGAACACACCGTCCGCCGTATCCATAAAGCCGTCATACATCAGTGTACCGATAAAGAAAAGCTCCGCCAGCACCAAAAACACACCCAGTAAATTACCGGAAAAACCAGCCTGTATTCCAATCCTTGCTGCCCCCCACATCAGGGCGCCCATAATTCCCCCTACTAGAGGGAAATACGGAACGGAACGGGCAAAATCGTCCGGGAACCATACCTCCCGTTTCGTCATCCGGATCCTCGTCAAAAATTCCAGGCAGGTAAAGAAATCCCGCAGATAACGGAAGGGCCCTGTAGAACGTTCAGGCAAAGGAATATTTAACCGGTTCCATAAACCGGTCTCCTCTTCCACTTCTGTTCCTTTGGTCTTCAGGTTTTCCTCTGGCATTTCAATCTCCTGTCAGTTCCCGGTACGTGTCCAATGCGGAGCGCAAAATGCTGATCGCCAGCGACGCACCGGTCCCTTCGCCCAGGCGCATGCCTGCATGGACGACGGGTTTCAGTTTCAGGACCTCCAGCATCTTCTTTGCGCTTAAATCGGAAGAAAGGTGGGAACACAACATATACTCCGCGCAACGGGGATTGATTCCGTAAGCAATCAAAGCGGCAGCTGTCGCATTCACGCCGTCTATCATGGTCGGCACGTGACGGGCCGCTCCTGCCAGCATCATGCCGGCCAGCCCGGCGTGATCGTAACCACCCACCTTGCACAACACATCCATACCGTCGCCGGGTTTCGGTTTATTGACTTCCAGTCCTCTGCGGACAACTTCTGTCTTGATTTTCATCCTTTCGTCGTTGATCCCGCTGCCCCGACCTACTGTCAGTTCAGCCGGAAGGTCCAGAAAGCCGGCCGCAATGGCTGCGGTAGATGTGGTATTGGCAATGCCCATCTCCCCTGTCTCCAGCAGGTTACAGCCGTTGTCGATCACCTCATCGGCAATGCGCATGCCTGTTTCCAGGGCGGCGACAGCCTGATCGTAACGCATGGCCGGCCCCTGGGTGAAGTCTTCCGTCCCCCAGGCAATTTTACACTGCCGAACATGGGAGAAGCCCTGCAGATCGAAATTTGTGCCCACGTCCACAACGATCATGCCTGCACCGGCATGGCGGGCCATGACGTTGGCGCCTGCGGTTCCCCTTCCGTAGCCGTTGATCATCTGCAGCGTAACTTCCTGGGGAAATGCGCTGACTCCGTATTTGCATATACCGTGATCGCCACACATGAGGAGCATCACCGGTTTCAATCCCCGGATACCGCGGCCGTCCGTCATCATCAGGAAATCGGCCGTCAGGCCCGGCAATATCCCGAAATCTTCACCCGGCAGCAGCACGGATTCCCAGTTCTTCAGCACTTCCTTCCGGATGTTTTCATTTGGCAGTTCAATATATAAATCTTCTAACATAGAAGCGCTCCATTTCATAACTGTAACCTGAACACTCATGCAGGCGGACGCGGAGCTGTAACTTTCCCGTACCTTTCGCCTGCAAAACTTTTACTATATCTGTTAGTCGAAGCGAAACGCAAGCCTTTTGATATCCACAGCCTGCCCAGCCACCACATAAAATACCTGACCGGCAGCCTCCCCGACCTGCTGGTTCACCCAGCCGGATATATCCCTGTATTCCCGTGCCATGGCATTATCCGGAACTATTCCGCTTCCGACTTCGTTCGAAACGAATACAACCGTCTTGTCACAGGCTTTCGCCGCATCCAACAATGCCTGCATCTTCCTTTTTATGACAGCAGCCTTTTCCGCCGTGGTTCCCTGCGGCGCGTTTTTCCCATATAACATGTTGCTCAGATAAATTGTGATATCATCAAATAAAATAGCGTCGGTGCGTACTCCTGCTTCAGGAAAAACCCGCTCCGCCTGATAAGGAGCCTCAAAGGTGATCCATCTCTTTTCCCTGCGGTTACGGTGCAGCTTTACCCGTTCCGCCATTTCCTCATCCAATATCTCTGCCGTAGCAATATAACCGCAAAGGTTCCCGGCATGGAGCACATATTTTTCCGCAAACTCGCTTTTTCCGCTGCGGGCTCCGCCCAATACCAATACAAGCTTGTTCTCCGTAGTCACTGCAGCATGTCCTCCTGTCTC
>JAFSOW010000157.1 GCA_017443165.1 Acidaminococcaceae bacterium
CAGATCGCTGGCCGCCTGTTCGTAGTCGCTGCGCATGCCGTCCAGGCGGGCGCCTACCGTGATGACTACGAAAGAGAGGCAGAAGGTGATGTGAGCCAGGATCAGGGAGCCTTTGCCCAGAGGCATGTGCACCTGGGAGAATAATACTAACAGGGACAGGCCCATGACGATTTCCGGAATCAGTATGGGAAGGTAGACCAGACCGTTGATGACGCTCTGCAGCTTGAATTTGTACCGGTGCAGGGCGATGGCGGCAATGGTGCCTAACGTGGTGGACACGACGGTGGAGGAGAAACCGATGATCAGGGTGTTGATCAGGGCCTCCAGTACCCGGCGGTTATTGAAGAGCTGCTCATACCACCGGAAAGTGAAACCGGTCCACACCGCGTTGATGCGGGAATCATTGAAAGAGTACATGGCCAGGATGACCAGGGGCACATACAGAAATGCCAGAATGGCCAGGGAGTAGGCCAGCAGCACATGACTACGCCATGTTTTTTGCATTTTCGGCACCTCCGTTCTGTGCCTGGATGGCACGGTAATAGAGGATGATCAGAAGCAGTGACAATGCCGCCAGCACGATGGACAGGGCCGAACCGAAGGGCCAGTCGCGGGCGGAGAGGAACTGGTTCTGGATCAGGTTGCCTACCAGGGCGGATTTGGCGCCCCCCATCACATCGGGGACGACGAACATGCCCAGGGAGGAGATGAAGACCAGGATGGTGCCTGCAGCCACGCCGGGCATGGTCAGGGGCAGGGTAATCTTCCGGAAAGCGGTGAAGGGAGCGGCTCCCAAATCGGAAGCAGCTTCCAGCAGCCGGCGGTCCAGCTGTTCGATGGAAACGTAGATGGGCAGGATCATGAAGGGCAGCAGGGAATATATCATGCCAAGCATTACGGCGCCTTCATTGTACAACAGCTGCAGGGGCTGTTCGATAAAGCCTGCCTTCATTAAAAAAGTGTTCAGTACGCCCTGGGCCCGCAGGATGATGACCCATGCATAGGAGCGGATCAGGAAGTTGATCCAGAAGGGAATCATGCAGAGGATCAGCCCCGGCTGCTGCCAGCGTTTGGGCAGCTGGGCGATATAGTAGGCCAGCGGGTAACCCATGAGGATGGTCACCACCGTAGTGACCAGGGCTACCAGCAGGGTCTGTGCAAAGATGGAAAGATATAAGGGCTCCAGGAAACGCAGGTAGTTGTTGATGTTCCAGTTGAAAACCACCTGACCGTAGGGGGTACGGGCGGCAAAGGACACGGCAACTACGATGGGCATGGGAACGATGAAGAAGATCCCCAGCCACAGCATCGAAGGAGCAATCAGTAATTTACCGTTCTTCATGTCTCCGCCTTTCTATTCCTTTTCCACTTTTACACCGTCACGGTCGTACCACCAGATGCCGACACGGTCGTCGGCCTGCCAGCGGTGCACGTCATCAAAATACTGATAGGCGATGACGGTCTGGTTTGTGTTGTCAAGACGGATAAAGACTTTGTCGATGGTGCCGTAGAAGACGATATCCACTACGGTGCCGAAGAATTTCGGTTCCGGATGGTCCGCACCCTCTTCGTCTTCCGGACAGAGGTTCAGTTTTTCCGGACGCAGGGCATAGGTGTCGCTGCCAATGTCGAAGAAATTGCTTTCGCCGATGAAGCGGGCTACAAATGTATTCTTCGGATGATGGTAGATGCCGTTAGGATCCCCGTCCTGCTGGATGACGCCGTCGTGCATGATGACGATGCGGTCGCTCATGGTAAGGGCTTCTTCCTGGTCGTGGGTTACGAAGACGAAAGTAAGGCCCAGGCCACGCTGTAAGTTTTTCAGTTCCAGCTGGAGTTTTTTCCGCAGTTGGTAGTCCAGGGCGCCCAGGGGTTCGTCCAGCAACAGTACTTTAGGGCTGTTCACCAGGGCCCGGGCGATGGCCACGCGCTGCTGCTGCCCGCCGGACATCTGGGAGGGGTATCGGTCGCGGAATTGTTCCAGCTGTGTCAGATACAGAACCTGGTTGATGCGCTCCTGCGCTTCATCATTAGGCACACCCTGCATTTTCAGTCCGAAATGGATGTTCTCCGTTACGGTCATATGGGGAAATAAAGCATAGTTTTGAAAAACCATGTTGACATTGCGTTTATAAGGCGGCAGCTTGGTAATATCTTTACCGTCCAGGATTACCTTGCCGGTAGTAGGCGTTTCCAGACCCGCGATCATGCGCAGCAGTGTGGTTTTGCCGCAACCGGATGGACCCAGCAGAGTTACAAATTCACCGTCATTGATGGTAAGGTCTAACGTAGGGATGATAAGATGTTCGCCAAACTTTTTGGTAATCCCTTCCAAACGGATTAATTCATTCATTGCAATCACAACCTTTCCTGAGAAACCGCTGCAAGGCGGTTTCTGCTAAGTAATAGTCAGGGCTTTGCGGAACTGTTTCTTTATCTGTTCCGCGTTCCCCGGGCAGGAAAGCCATTTGGAAATTGAAATTTCGGGCAGGCTGACCCAATTTAATTCTTTTAATTTATTGTACTTGCATTATACATGCAAAAGTCTGAGATTACAATGTTTTTTTTGCAAAAAAAATATTTTTTTAAAATTGTTGCCAACCCGCATGTCTGATAGGGTCGGCAAGGGGTCGGATTTTGCAAAAAACGAAACTTTTCCCAAAGCCCCTTTTATACAGTTTTGTTTTACATTTGCTTTGTATTGTGCTATAATATTTTTGAAAAAAGTGTTGCAATATTTAACCGGTTTACGGCATTTAGTAAAAAACATATCATGACTCTGCCAGTGCAGCTTTTGGAACTGCATTGTAATATATCAAAGGAAAAATATAATTATGCAAGGAGGATGATTACCATGGGACTGATTGAACAATCTATGATTCCGCTGAACAAGGCCATTGAGGCGATGAAGCTGGATCCGGGCGCGGCTGCTATTATTGCGGTACCGGAAAAAACCACGGAAGTCCATATTCCGGTAAAGATGGACAACGGCAAGGTTCAGGTCTTTACAGGCTATCGCTGCCAGCACAGTACTATCATGGGACCGGCCAAGGGCGGCGTGCGGTATCATACGGCAGTCAATATGGACGAAGTGAAGACCCTGGCTTTCTGGATGACCTGCAAGTGCGCAGTGGCAGGTCTTCCCTACGGCGGCGGCAAGGGCGGCATCATTGTGGATGTGACCAAGCTGTCGGAACGGGAGCTGGAAGCCCTGACCCGCGGCTACATTGATAAGATTGCCGGTGTCATCGGCGAAAAGAAAGATATTCCGGCTCCGGACATGAACACCAATGCCAAAATCATGGGCTGGATGATGGATGAATACAGCAAGATTACTGGTCAGTACGAACCTGGTTTCATCACCGGTAAAGACATTTCCGTAGGCGGCTCCCTGGGACGTACGGCAGCCACCGGCCGCGGCGTGGTGACGGCTGCGCTGGAAGCCCTGAAAGTAAAAGGTATGAAAGTAAAAGGCGCTACCGCGGCAGTACAGGGATTCGGCAATGTAGGCAGCTGGACCGCAAAACTTGCTTTTGACGAAGGCATGAAAATCGTGGCCATTTCTGACGTATTCGGCGCTGTTTTTAATAAGAAAGGCATCGATCCTTACAAACTGGCGGAATACACTGCCACCAGCAAGGGGCACAGCGTAGTAGGCTATCCCGATGCGGATCCCATTGACAAGGAACTGGTGCTGGAACAGAAAGTTGACGTGCTGGTCCCCTGCGCTATGGAGAATCAGATTACCAAAGCCAATGCCAAGAAAATCAAAGCAACCATCATCTGCGAAGGCGCCAACGGCCCCACCACTCCGGAAGCAGACGAGATTCTGGACAAAAAGGGTATCTTTGTGGTTCCCGATATCCTGGCCAACGGCGGCGGCGTAACTGTTTCCTACTTTGAATGGGTACAGAACCTGTACCGCTTCTACTGGTCGGAAGAAGAAGTGAAGAACCGTCAGATTGACATGATGGTGAAAGCATTCAAGGAAGTGCATGACCTGACCCTGGAGTACAAGGTGTCCATGCGTGTAGCTGCTTACATTTCTGCGCTGAAACGCCTGGCTGTGGCCATGAAGTTCAGGGGAATGTATTAAGAGCTGAAAATACCCCCCAAAAAACCTGCGCTGAGCGCAGGTTTTTTATTTGACACTGTTTTCCCCAAGTGATAAAATTTTCTATATATAAAAAATAAGAGGGGGATTTTATTATGGAATACAAATTTGCATCACGCATGGACCGGATGAAGGCATCTGAGATTCGTGAATTACTGAAACTGACTGCCCGGCCAGAAATTATTTCCTTTGCCGGCGGCCTGCCTGCCCCGGAACTGTTTCCGGTAAAAGAAATTGCCCAGGTTTCCCATGACCTGGTATTAAAAGAAGGCCAGAAGCTGCTGCAGTACGCTACCACCGAAGGCCGTCCCACTCTGCGGGAAAAAATCGCGAAACGCATGACGGAAAAATACGGTACTCCGGTCGACATGAACGATATTCTCATCACCACCGGTTCCCAGCAGTGCCTGGACTTTGCCGGCAAACTGTTCCTGGATCCCGGCGACGTGGTGCTGTGCGAAAGCCCGTCCTACCTGGGCGCGCTGAATGCGTTTAATGCATACCAGCCTGTGTTCAAGGAAGTTCCTACTGACGGGGAGGGCATCATTCCGGAAGAACTGGACAAGATCCTGGCTTCCACCCCGAAATGCAAGTTCATCTACGTAATTCCCGACTTCCAGAATCCTACCGGTATCTGCTGGAGTCTGGAACGCCGCAAGAAATTCATTGAAGTCATCAACAAGTATGACCTGCCGGTATTCGAAGACAATCCTTACGGGGAACTGCGTTATCGTGGCGAAAGCTTCCCCACCCTGAAGTCCATGGACACCAAAGGGCTGGTTTCCTTCCTGGGTACTTTCTCCAAGATTTTCTGCCCGGGCCTGCGTTTAGGCTGGATCGCCGGTCCTCATGCTATTGTAGAAAAGTTTGTCATGATCAAACAGAGCGCTGACC
>JAFSOW010000158.1 GCA_017443165.1 Acidaminococcaceae bacterium
AAAAACACGGCTCATGCTCAGGAACTTGCGTTCCAGTTCGCGTTGAATGTATTCCATCATTCTCACCTCGTCTAATCTAAAGTCAACTTTATTTTAGCCGAAACTAAGAATACTGTCAAATCCATCCGCAAGAATCTTTGTGCTAAATGAGGATAACATGCTTTTCACCCATTATTTCTTTTTGTAACGCAAAAGCCTGTTCCTGTAATGGCAACGCTTCTTTATATCGACCTGACAACGATAATAAACCAGCTAAACCTAAAAGCGCGCCCCGTTTTTGCCGGAACGCACCTTAATAATTATAAACCACTTTTTTAAGATTTTCCGGAAAAAATTGACGTGTGTACGGTTCTTTTGCATCCTGCAACATAGTTTCACTGAAGAGTTCTTCAACGATTCGACCTGTTTCCATTACATAAACACGATGAGACAGCAGACGTACTACAGAAGAATTATGCCCAACAAATATAAGGGACATGTTTCTTTCTTTGGCGATTTGCGAAAGCAATTCCAAAATGGCCCGCTGCGTGAGAATATCTAAAGCGCTGGTCGGTTCATCCAGCAAAATCACTTCCGGATTCAATGCTAATGCCCTGGCGATGACGACTCGCTGCAGTTGCCCACCGGATAGTTGATGCGGCAACCTGTCAAGAAATGTTTCATCTAATTCAACATGTTTTAAAAGGGCAACAGCCTGCTCTCTTCCATCCCCTTCCAGTCCTCCGAAACTGCGAAGGCTTTCCAGCAAATAAGTCTGAATCGTCATATACGGGCTGAATGTTGACATGGGATTCTGAAATACCATTTGGACTTTTCTATGATAATCCCGCAGGCTTTTCCGGGAATCAAAATCTAATGTCTGCCCACGAAACTGAACCGTTCCCGAAGCCGGAGTTTCCAGTCCGGCCAGAATACGCAATAATGTACTTTTTCCACATCCGCTGAGACCGATGATGCCAATCGATTCTCCGGAATGAACCTTTACGGAAACACCTTTCAATGCCTCTAAACGGTCTCTTCCTTTACCGTAAATCTGCCGTAACTCCCGTGTTTCCAAAAGAATATTGTCATTCAATAAGACGCGCCTCCTCCATCGTGGGCATAGATCGGATCAGTTCCTTTGTATAATCGTTGGAAGGATGGTGTAAAACCGTTTGGGTATCTCCTGATTCCACAATTTTTCCGCTATACATCACGCTAACAGTATCAGCCAGCGTTTCTGCAACTTTCATATTGTGCGTCACCATCAGTATGGCTGTACCGGTATTCTTATTCAAAACTTTTAATTCGCCCAGGATTTTTGCCTGTGTAACAATATCCAGCGCGCTGGTCGGTTCGTCTGCAAGAAGCAGTTTCGGTTTTGTCAGCATCGCCATTGCGATTGAACTGCGCTGTAACATTCCGCCAGACAGCTCAAACGGATACAGTTTTAACAGGCGTTCCGGATCATCCAGCCTCATTTCCCGCAAGGCTCGGGCAGAAACCTCCAGACATATTTCCTTTTTCATTGCAGGATTCCTGTACTGCAAAAATTCCACAAACTGATCCCCAACTGTCATCAGAGAATCAAAATAGGATTCCGGATTCTGGAAAACCAGGGCGATGCGGCTTCCTAACAACTGCCGCCGTTTCTTTTCATCCAGCGCCAGCAGATCTGTATTGTCAAACACAATCGTACCGGCAGTAATATGAACCGCTTTGGAAGAAATCCCCGCTATTGCGTGAAGTATGGTGGATTTTCCGCTCCCGGTCCCTCCTACCAGGCAATGAATCTCACCTTCGTCAACGCGCAGCGAAACACCTTTAACGGTGGGTTTGTTTCCGTATGAAATTGACAGATTGGTAATATCAAGCAGTTTCTTCATAAGTATTATGACAGCCTTTTTAAAAAGGCCATACCCGGTTAAAAGTATGGCCTTTCGGATTGCATTTTTTACATCGTAGTGTCCTTACTGATCAGATAATAATCCAAAGGATACTTTTTCAGATTCTTAACGCTGTTTTTGGTTACGATAATCGTCTTACCGGATACCAGGAACAGATCCGGGTTATCCTGCAGCAGGATCTTCTGGGCTTCCGTTTCCAGCTCGACGCGTTTGGCTGCGTCAAACTCACCTGCCAGTCTGACAATAACGGCATCGTATTCCGGATTGGAGTATTTGCCGTAGTTGTCCGCGCCTTTGGTGGAGAAGTTCTGCTCCAGAATACGCTGACCGTCACCGGTAACAGCGGTAATATAGCTGTTCAGAGACATATCAAATTTGCCCTCTTCCAGATTTTTCTGGGTATCGTCCATCTGGCGGATATTGATTTTGATACCGGCTTTGGCAAGCTGGGCCTGCAGGGCTTCCGGAATTGCCGTCTTCTTGAAAATCTGCAGATTCAGTTCAAAAGGCTTTCCGTCTTTCTCAATGACGCCGTCGCCGTTAGTATCCTTAAAGCCTTCCTGAGCCAGCAGTTTCTTGGCTTCTTCCAGGTTAAAGGTCTGTTTGTTCAGTTTATCAAATCCTATGCCGGCAGCTTTTGGGAATACAGTGCCGCAGGGTTCACCGTTGAACAGCTTCGCCATAGCGTCGCGATCCACTGCCATAGCCATGGCTTTACGGACATTGGCGTTCGCGAGGAAGGGGTGTTTTAGGTTCAGGAAAGCGAATTCAAGCCGCAGGGAAGGAACTTCCAGAGTGTTGAATTCACTCTTGCCTTTGAACAGGTCGGCACCTGCTTTGTCCAGTTTCTGTGCAATATCAATTTCGCCGGACTGCAGCGCCATCGCGCGGGTGTTATCGTCTTTAATCAGTTTCACGGTAATGGAATCCAGTCCCGGCTTGCCACCCCAGTAATTGGGGTTTGCTTTTAATTCGATCACTTCGCCTGATTTAAAGGACGTAACCATGTAGGGAGCAGTGGTTACCGGAGTTTTGGCTATCTCTTCCGCCGGTTTGGAAGTATCGATGATAGTAAACAGCGGCTCAGAAAGGTTATACATCAGGGCGCCGTAAGGGGCTTTTGTCTTATAGATGATGTTTTCACCGTCAACTTTAATGGAATCCAGGTTCGCGTTGGCCGCCGCCCGTTTGTCCTTGCCTACGGCGCGCTCAATGGTCTTCTTTACATCTTCCGGGGTCATTTCCTTGCCATTGCTGAATTTAACACCTTTACGGATGTGAATCTTCCAAGTCACCGGATCCACCTGTTCCCATTTGTCAGCCAGCACAGGGGCCAGCTTCATATTTTCATCAATGGTCGTCAGGCATTCGGAAGCGCCTGCACGGGCCAGGCTCCAGGCATTCCAGCCTTCTGCGGGTTCCAGGCTTTTATCCAACCAGAACAGGGCAATGTTCATATGCTTTGCCGCTGATTTTTCCGTTTTGGCCGGAGCCGGTTTTTCTGTTTTTTTGTCCCCGCCGCCGCAGCCTGCAATCATGAGGACTGCCGCAAGCAACGACAACGCGCACAGCAAAAGCTTTTTCATTCGTTTTCCTCCTTTAATAAACATATAATTTATCTTTTATCAGGTCTCCTTGGGGTCAAGGATATCCTGTAAACGATCGCCTAATAGATTAAACATAATCACATGGATAAAAATCAGAAACCCCGGGTAGAACAAAAGCCAAGGCGCCCGCTGCATAAACTGCTTGCCTTCACTCAGCATATAACCCCATTCGGGAGTGGGCGGCTGCGCCCCCAGACCTAACAGGGACAAGGAAGAAAGCAACAGCAGCTTATCGCCAAAGTCCTGGGTAGCAACAACGATAATATGAGGGAATACATTGGGTAGAACATACTTGAATAAGATACGTACGGATCTGACGCCCCCCATATGCGCCTGTTTTATAAAATTGCTTTCCCTGAATTCCAGCACCAGGGAATGGGAAATCCGCGCATAGGTGATCCAGCTCACCGACATAATGGCAATCGTCGTCGTAACAATGCCGTTGCCGAAAATGCTGACCATAACAAGAACCAGCACCATGGATGGAATAGCAAGAACTACGTCAAGAAAACGCATGAAGCTCTGTTCTGCAGCCCCGCCTGCCAGAGCCGCCATAATTCCCACAGTTGTACCTGCAAGAGAGATAAAAACTACAATACCAATCGTCATTAGCAGGGATGACTTCCCGCCATATAAGAGCCTTGACAGAAAACATCGGCCAAGCTGATCCGTTCCCAGGGGATATTGCCCCGATGAATCCAGAAGCGCATGATCCGCATGAATCTCAATCGGACTATTGGGAGCGAACTGAGGTGCAAACAGGAAGAACACCACCAAAAGGATGTTAAGCGTCAGTAACAGGCAAAATATTTTGTTATCTATAATTTTCTTTATCCAGATATTCATACCGCTTTTTCTGTTAACCTGACTTTAGGGTTGATCAGGCATACCAGCATATCGGCTGCCAGATTCACAAATGTATAAATGATAGCCATCCAGACAACATACGCCTGTAGAACCACATAATCACGGTAGGCCACTGCTTCCAAAGCCACACTGCCTATACCCTGCCAGCCGAATATGACCTCAACAACCATGGAACCGCCAAGCAAATCGCCAATAGACAGGCCCAGCATCACAAGAATACTGATGGACGCGTTTGGAATAATATGGCGAAGATAGATTCTTGTATTGGAATATCCCCTGGCTTTCAAACCGGTAACATAATCTTTATTGATTTCCGCCACAATACCGGAACGGATTCGTCTGCAATACAGGGCAATCAACCAAATCGCAAGCGATGTTGCAGGCAAAATCAGATGCTTAAAATCGCCGCTTCCCATTACAGGCAAAAGGCGTAATCGTACTCCCATCCAGTACATCAGTAAAAGCCCCAGCCAAAATGTGGGCATGGCCGTACCCCAAAAGGAGAAAAGGCGTATCGCGTAATCAATCCATCTGTTACGGTAGACCGCTGCCAATATCCCCAACGGGTAAGCAAAAACAAGCATAATCAACACTGCTGAAAACGTCAGCAATACTGTGTTCGGAAGTTTGCTCTTCATGATTTCAGCTACCTGCTGATTTGTATCGTAGGACGAGCCCCAGTCGCCTCGCAGTGCCTTAGTAAGCCAGTTCGAATACTGTTGTACAAAACCCTTGTCCAGACCTAATGCAGCTTTTTCCTGGGCAATGACTTCAGCCGGCGGCATCTCTCCCCGTTTTGCATATTTCATAGTAATGGGATCAGATGGAGCCATATATAAAAGGGCAAAAGAAAACACCGATACGATAAAAACAACAGGAACAAGAGCAATAACCCGTCTAAAAAAATACCGTAACATCTTTTTTCCCGCTCCTTCATAGGCTCCGAAATATTTTCATTTTATATTTAATAGTATCATTTGCTATTAAATAAGTCAAACTAAATTGTTTTTATTGTTGACACATTAACCCATTTTACAGAATTGCGCAATAAAAAAACTATACAAAAACAGCCGCAGAAAAATCTACGGCTGTTGAGGAAAACTGCAATTTGTTTCATAAAACTTATATAAACATTAAGTGGCTGCGGGAATCATACCTGCAGCATGGGTAAAAGATCATCACGCCAAAACCGGACATAAAGAATGGCGCGCCGGCCGGTTATCATGGTCGGTGCACGGCGTATAATAATATCATACAGCCATTTCTTTGCCACATAACAGGAGATATGATAAAATATACTTGGGTAATTATACATTCTGTTTAAATAGTGAAGAATCATACAGACGGTGTTGCATCAGGGTTGGGCCGGATGCGGTTCAAAACGGAGGGGCATGATGAACAAAATATACAAGTTGATCTGGAGTAAGGTACGGAACTGCTACGTGGCGGTGAGCGAGATTGCAAAACGGAACGGGAAAGGCTGCGGTGCTGTTATTGGTGGCGCAGCTGTGAATGGCGGCGCGAAAGGAAAAAGCGGGCGTATTATGTCATCGCTGCACAAAGCCGGGAAACTTTCCGGTTCCCTGTGGGCGCCCCGGTATGTGGCAGCAGCGCTGGCCCTTGCCACCCTCTTCGCCGTGCCGGGACACGCAATGGCCAACAGTGGGGGGCATGTTGACGGCGACAGCTATAGAGGAGATCCGCCGGATTACACTGTCGTGATTGACGAAGATTTTAACGGTAATGTTTATGGCCGATACGGGAGTGAAAGTACCGCTGCTGAAAACGCAACGGTGACCATCAGCGGCGGTGCGGTGGATGCAGATGTGGTTGGCGGTTACATTTACGGTAAGACAGGCAGCGCTACAGGTAACACGGTGAACATGTCCGGCGGCACGGTGTACGCTGTGTATGGCGGACATGTGTTCAGTCCTAGTTATTTCGGTAGTGGCAATGCCACTGGCAATACGGTGAGCATCAGCGGCGGCGAGGTGGGCGCTGTGTATGGCGGGTGCAGTAATGTAGGCAGCGCTACAGGTAACACGGTGAACATGTCCGGCGGCGCAGTGAAAGAAATGTATGGCGGACATGCGTCCGGTGATGCCATAAATAATATTGTTGAATTCAGCAAAGGTCAGATTTCAAACGGTTCGTTATATGGCGGATATGCGTCCGGTACCGGCGCAGCCAAAAGCAACACGGTGGAAATCAAAGGTGGTACTGTCGAAGCTGGTTCAGTGTATGGCGGGTACAGTAATAGCGGCACGGCAGGCGGTGAAAACGCAGGAGAAGGAAACAAAGTAATTTTTAATGTCGCAGAGGGTGCTGCTGATGGGTCGGTGACTGGCTCTGTGTATGGCGGGTACAGCGGTTCCGGCAGTGTTACGGGAAATAGCATTGAAGGGAATCGTGCCGTCGTGATTAACCTGTACGGTGGATATGTGGCCGGTGGCAGTGGTGCAGCCAGCAGGAACTCGATTAATGTCAACAAAGCAGACGGGAATTACGTTGTTGGCGGATATGCCGGAGGAACGGGTGAAGCAAATTACAACAAGGTTTCACTCGGAGAAGGCAGTATGATGAACTATTATGTGGCCGGCGGCTATAGCTTTTCCGGCGCTGCAGCCAATAATAATGATGTTACAATTAAAGGAGGCACGGTAACTGAAAATGTGTATGGAGGCTATGCAGCTAACGGCGATGCAAAAAACAACACTGTAAGTATCAGCGACAGTAATTTGTTAGAGGGGAATTTGTACGGCGGTTACGGGACGGGTGACGTTGTCACAGGCAATACACTTGTTATCAGTGGAAGCAATGATGTTAGCTTTGATAGTACTGAAGGCCATGTTAAAAACTTTAAGACCATTAAGCTCGCGGATGACCTGAAGTGGAGCGATGGCGCCACAGTATTGGCGGCAAACCAGTTTGACACCAATGCGGACGGCACCAGGGCTTCCCTTGACGTTACAAACGCGACGAAAGACGGAAGCGAATTTGTCAAAACTGCTGCCGATGGGCAGATGACGCTGCTGGCGTCCGAGACCGCAGATGATTTTGCGACCC
>JAFSOW010000159.1 GCA_017443165.1 Acidaminococcaceae bacterium
CACTTTCAGGTTTTATGTGTAATACATTCCCCTGACAGGAAAAATATAGATAACCTGGTCCTTCTTCGTCTATTGTAAAGCTAAATGGAATGTCGTCTTTTAACGCCGCAATAGCTGCAGTCAACACTTCCATCGGTATGTCAATGGTATAGGATGCTTCACCTTCAAGTACTTCTCTTTTTTCTATATTGAGTCCTCTTTTAGATTTTATAGTAAAATCCACCCATCCATCAATTGTTGGTTTCTTAAACATACAACCTCCAGTTTGACAAATTCCTTCTTACTTCTAGTCCTCTTCCTCATCTGAACCTTCTTCGTTATCGTAATTATCACCAACCGGATTAGCATAGTATTTATCCGGCATTTCAATGTAAAACTGTGCCTTTTTACTATTAGCTATGTATTCAATACTGTCAATCATTTCAGTATACCTGTCTAACTCATATCTTTCATCTATAGGTAAATCCATTCCACCGCTCGGCCAGAAAAACATTCTCCAGTCAGTATAACTGTCACCGCCATAAGGGCCGTGTACATAACCGCCTTTAGAAATAATGAATTCATCACTATGTAAAGATACGTTCAGTGCTTCATGATCTTGGTTTCCATTTGCTGAAAATCTGATCATGATAAAAAAACTAAAATTGTCATCAATGTCTTCGCCTTGTCTGAACATGGAAAGGTTATTAAGAAAATACTCTACATAATTATTCAAACGTTTACTCTTTCTGGCTTTACAATAGCTTAATAACGCATTGCGCATTTTTTCACACAGCGCATTAAAGTACCAATTATCTTCTAATGTCGTTACTTCTTCATCCTCTTCATCTTCTTCGCTTTCCTCATCATCCTCTATCCCTTCATCATCGTCCTCTTCAACAGCATAAAAAACACTACCCTCTAATTCTTGGATTGCCTGTTCCTGCGCGCCATTTTTAATTCTTTCCTCAATCGCTTGCAAGTCTTTTGCAACCGCATCTTTATCTGTATCATTTTCAAGATGTAATTCTCTGAGCAGGTTTCTGAATTCACGAGGCAAATGATAAGAGCATAATTCATTTTCCATTAAATCTAAAATTCTGTAATAAAGGCGGTCTTTTCTTTCCTTTGACAAAGAACACATTGCAGCGTACGAAGAATCATAACCTGCATCGTGAGCAAGTTTTTCGGCAAAACCAAGTTCACCGTTCCTCATTTTATCAATAAGTTTTTCGCTTAATCGTTTACTTTCTTCATGAATTACGCGGTAGATTAAAGAATCAATTCTTTTGATTCGTTCTTTTCTTTCTTTTTCCATTTCCAACAGTTCATCCAGCGCGCTCATCCTATTGTCTCCTCGTTCATAGTTGTTTTAACTAATTGCGTAACTAATATAATTATTCAATTTATTATGGCTGGTTATCAGTTTCAGTTTCACTTTAAAAAACAACTTAAAATAACTAAAGTCCTTTACAGCTCGGTACACCTGCTTCCAATGCAGGGACTGCCATGAAGGACTTTTTTAGCAGGTGCCGCGATGCACAATGTGCCCCGCTGGCCCAACGTCCGAGACGACCCTGCACTATTAATATAACACATTTATATATTTTCGTGGTCGCCATGATGGCGACATTTTCAGATGGTTTCCAAGCCCCAGCTTTCTAAAATATTGTTTACTTCCTCTACGGAACGCATATCGTTCGTAATGCAATATTTAATTAAAATATCGGTAATCATACTGCGCGACAGGGCAAACCCCGCAGCGTTCAGCAGGTCTTCTGTTTCCTCCGGGTTCAGTTTCAGCGCCAGGGCAAAACGCACCACCGTATATTTTCTGGGGTGGTAATCCGGATCGCTCTGGATTTTGGAAAACAGTTTCCGGTCATAGCCTGCGTCACTGTAAACCATAGGCGCCGTCATATGTTTCGCATCTATGTAACGCAATAACTTTTTTGTAAAAGGATCTTCGGGAACAAACTCTTCCTTGTCCGGCAGGTCCGTCTCCTTAGGAAGCACGTAGCGCAAAGAGTAACGTACGTTGGCGCCTTGCGGAAAAACTGTCAGCGTTGCGCCACCAGGCATCAAAATTTTCCGGGGATACTCAGCTTTTTCCGGAAGATACGGTATCGCGCCTTCTGCAAGACGCATCATTCTTATTGTCTCTTCCTCAAGCTGGTGTTGCTTTTTTACATACTCCGCCACCGTGTTGAACGTGGCGGCAGCCCTTTTAGACTGTTCGTTGTAGCGCAGATCCCAGACATAAAGCACAAGAAGGATATCTAACGCTATATGCTTTTCGGTAAGGCTATACTGACACGTATCATACGCAATCTGGAGTGCTTTACCGAACGGAAAATCGGGATCACCATTTGAGAATACAGGAACCGCAACTTTCCGGCAGTTGTACTTCGCTGCCAGTTCCAAAGAACGCAAATAGCAGGCCGCCAGCCATTTTTCTTCCTGTTCGTTACCATCCCGCTACATCGGGGCCACGGTGTGAATAATATAGCCGGCAGGCAAATTGAAACCGAGCGTCAGCTTCGATCCGCCTACAGGACACGCACCAATCGTTTCGCTGTGTTCTTTTAATTCAGACCCTGCAGCTCTATGAATGGCATGATTCACAAAGCCGCCGTCTTTCAATTTATAATTAATTACGTTAACGACCGCATCCACCTGCAGTGTTGTAACATCACCAATAATAAAGTCCACGCCCATAGTGCCTCCAAATTCATTTTTACTATCATAACAACAGTTCTTGACGAGCAATCCGGTCATAGTATTGAAACCTTTGTTACTTTTTTCATTATATCCGAATACAGAAAGAAATGAAACAAAGCTTCCGCTTTAAACTCTCATCCAAATATCATCATCACACAAAAGACCAATACCAAACTGCAGATGATAACTCCTAAAGCCATTGCTCCTAAGATCTGAAAACCTTCACCTATAAACGCGCATGTCGCCGCGTAGTCCGTTGGCTTACCTCGCAAACCGTTTATAAGATCTATTAACAGGAGAATGATAAACAGCGCTACAATGGCCAACAGAAATTTTACAAATAGAATCATAACACCTGCCCCCTTCCCTGTTTTTGTTGCAATAAGTTTTTCATTTAAAGAAAAAAATAAGATTTTTATTGCAATAACTTTTGCATTTAACTAAGATTTAAGGGCCCTGCCTATTAAAATTTTACAAAATTCCCCGTCCGTTTGTCTGTACTTGCAGAAGCGCTGCAAGCCGCGCCCTGTGCAGGTTTCAGAGGTTGGCGTAAAATTTTGGGGTCTTTTATCAGAAAGTTTCACGTGAAACACAAAATTTCTCTGCGAAAATTTCTTGAAAATTTTCCCATCCTTGTTGACAAATCACGATACAGTGCTATAATCATCCTTGTGTTTCGCCTCGTTTGGTCATTGACCTCCTTTCGTTAATAACCTGGCACACACGACGTGAAACACTCTCGGGTGCATACAGACGTTACGTACCATCCGAAAAAAACTCCCGGTATTGCATAGGCCGGGAGTTTTTCTTTTCAGGCACACAAAAAACCGGACGCTGTTACACGTCCGGTTTTTTCATTTGCGGCACACTGCCAGTGACAGTGCGCCTTTTTCACTTTTTCGCAACGTCACCCCGCATGGCGGCGATGTTGCAGCTCAGTTCCCCGATCACTTCCGTGAGGCCCGCCAGCCTGTCTTCCATGCGCACAAGCAAAAACCAGCTCAGCACCACGGGAAAGCCGAAGTCTTTAATAAAGCTGAATACTTCCGTGGTATCCATGTCGCGGCCTCCCTGTGTCAGTCTCCGATAACATCAAGGGTGATCGTGCGCAGGCGGCCTTCCACCGCGTCCACGATGTCGCCGCCGCTGGTGTTGAAGATGTTGTTGTCAACCACGACCTGCATGGCGGCGTCGATTTCCGCTTTCGTTACGCCTGTCTTGGGTTCCTCGATGTTGAGGGTCACCTTTTTGCCCGCCGCGTTCCGGAATACCAGATCCAGATCAGTATCTGCACTCATATGATTTCCTCCTTACTCTTGACAAACAGCGCATGTTGCGCTAGAATGAAGACCTCTAAACATTTTGACGCTGTTTTTAAATCCATTTTGGCGGACAACCTCACCGGTTGCCCGCCCTTTTTCTTTTTCCTGCCCTTACTCTTCCGTCAGGGTAGATCGTTCCACCACTACCAGCCCGGTAATGTCGTTGTCGAACAGACCGCCCAGGGCTTTGCCTACTGCCAGGATCTTCGCCGGCTCCGCGTTGGGCTTGATGTTGGAGTAGACATAACTCTTGGTCACCTGGTTCCCGTCCGCGTCTTCGCCCCGGGCGATGGAAACGGACAGGGAACGTTTGATTACATTCATAACTGCTGCCATCGGCTTCACCTCCTTTCCCGTAAAATACTGGTGCGGGACTTACTGCGTCCGCGGCTTACATCTGCAGGCCCTACGATTCTGCCGCATGCCGCATGGCACGCCCGCTGTATTTGCACTGCGGCGGCTCCGCAACTTGCGGTTCGCCGCAGGTCAAACCGTTTTCACCGGCGCACCGGATTGGTCCCGGATGCGCCCTCCGCCTTGCCGCCCGCCGGACACTAGGCTGCCTTCTTCCTGTGCTTCATGCCCCACAGATAGTACGCCGCCTTGCCCCGGATCAGGCAGCCCCCGGGGTACAGTTTCCCCTCCCGGGCGTCGTCCGGCAGGAACCACAGGTCCCATTTGGTTTCCGGATCCCCGCTGCCGGGGCCGTAGCCGTCCCGGAACGCGATCTCGCAATGGGTCATCACCCGGTCGGAACTGTTGGGAAAATCCAGCTCGTTGCAGAGGATGGCCACGATCTTTCCCAGCACATCGATCTGTTTGGCTGTGGGCGGTTCGCTGCCCAGGTCTATCATGGCCTGGTAGGGGTCCCGGTACTCCCCGGGTTCCGTGGCGCTCCAGGCGGCCTTCGCGCAGACCGCCGTGGGCAGTTCGCATTCCGCATCGTGCCCGCAGCACAGGGCGATGCCGATAGTGCCGGTGTTCCGGTGCCAGGTGTGGGACTTGCGCTCGCAGAAGTCGTCGCAGGTAGCGTACACCGTGCCGTCCCTGTCGATGCACAGGTGGTAATCGTCATACACCTGGCCGTAGTGTCCGGCAGTCCAGTGCAGGTAGATGGTGGTAATCCTGCCTTTCGCCTGCTTCGCCATCCGTTTGATTTTCACTTCGGTAATGTGTGTAGGGTTTTCAACTAACATAAACAATCACTCCTTTTCTTTTTGCGGCAGCGTGTTGTGGTTTTATGCTGCCTTTTTGTTTGCGGTCCGGAACCACGGATGATTCCGTGTTTCCCCGTTTTGCCCTTACACTTCTATATCCGCAAAAATCGAAAAACGGCAACCGCGTTTTTATAATTTTTTTGCAAAAAAAATACCGCGGCGATCTTATGAAAAATCGCTGCGGTATCTTGTGTTGTGCCGGTATTTATTAATGGTACAGTTGCGTATTGGACGGTATGGAATGAAACAACGGTGGTTTTATAAAAGCAAATTTACCTGACCCCTCCCTTTGAGTAGATATTAATCGATGAACTGCTGCACGGCAGCTTTCAGTTGCCGGTTAGTATCCTTTAGCTTCAAATTATCAGCCCGCACGAAACCGAGTTCCGCCTCAAGCTCATGTTTTCTTTCTTTCAGCGTCTTATTCTCAATCTGCATAAGACTGAGTTCCGCTTTAAGCCTGCGAATTCTGTCTTCCGGCGTCTCTCGGTCCGGATCCGGCTTTGCATTGGTTTCCGCAATGCAATACCCCGCCGGCTCGGGTTCCGTGAGTGACCCCTGCCTCGCAATCTGCAGGATGTCATCCGGCGTCACACCGAACAGTTCCGCTATTTTTTGCAAGTGGCCTTGGGAAGGAAACGCTACGCCGGTTTCCCACCGGGACACACTGTTCTGGCTTACGTCCAACTTTTCAGCCAGCACACTTTGTGACCAAAATCTTGTTTTTCGTTGTTCGGCCAGCCACCGGCCGAACGCTATCATGCTATCGTGATTTATAAAAAAACAACTTCCCATATAGTAATTCGCTAAAAACCGCCGTTTCTGTTTCCATACACAATAATGCCATCAGAAGGAACGGCACCGATTATCAGCAAAATCAGTTTTCCATTAAAAAATCCGCACGGTCTGCCTGTACAGGCAAGCACAACACGATTACAGATTATAACTCATTACCGGCTCTTGCGCAAGCTTTTGCCGGAATTTTTTTATTAAAAAACACGCCGCCCCATCCATATCCGTTTTTTATCCGTTTTCATGTATACTTCGCCATAATTTTTTATCCGTTTACAACAAGTTTACTACATGTGCTACACATATTTTAAACCCGCGCGGTGTGTTGTTTTTCACTGTTTTTTATGCTACGATTTTTCAGTCTTCGCGAGGACAAAATCTCATTTAAAAAGTATACGAAAGGATTTAAAGAGTAATGGAACATTTTATATTCGACAGGGAACGGATTCCCTGGGAAAAACTGCTGCGGGACGCGCAGGCGGGAGATAAAAGCGCCATGGAACGTTTCTGTTTCTGCGCGGAACCCATCATACAGATCTTTTTCCGGGTATACCACATTACATCTGCAATCGGTGGAGCTATTGCAGCACAAAACGGCGCAGCATTCCTTTGCTATGTAACACCAGCAGAGCA
>JAFSOW010000160.1 GCA_017443165.1 Acidaminococcaceae bacterium
AACATTTACCAGTGTTGCTTTTTTATTCCGGATTACCCATACCTGGGGCTGTTCCCCAGTCTGGTATACTGCACCGGAAGGAATCTCTATCACGTTTTCTGTACCGTTTTGCAATGTCACCTTGGCTGTCATGCCCAGTTTTACCGCTTCCGGCATAGTATCTACGGCCACTTTTACTTTATAAGTGCGGGTCACAGAATCCGCCATGGGCGCGATCTCGCTGATGTGCCCGGAAGCCATGCTGTCATTCAATGCCCAGAATGTTATTTTGGCAGGCTGGTTGGGACGGATCTGACCTAACCTGTTTTCCGGAACATAAATCTGGATTTCACGGCTGCCATCTCGCACAATGGTAACCACAGGCGTGCCGGCGCCTACTACCTGGCCTATCTCACCGGAAATGGCTGCTACTGTGCCGTCATGGTCGGAAACCAGCTGTGTATATTCCATCTGATTCCGGCTGGCGTTCCATTTAGCCCGTGCGCTTTTCAGTGTCGCATCTGCCGCATCAAGCTGCGTTTTGTATTGATCCCGTGCCATAGCGCTTACAGCGTTCTGCTCATACAGTTTGCTGTAACGGGCGTAGTTCTCTTTTGCCAAATTGTAATTAGAAAGAGCCGCCTGATAGGCCGCCTGGTCCGCATCATAGCTCTGCCGTACATCCTTGGGATCAAGCTCCATCAACACCTGCCCGGCGCGGACCGTATCTCCCAGATTAACGGACCGGGACACAATCTTGCCGCCTGTCTGAAAGGCAAGATTGCTTTCATACTTTCCCCGCACTTCGCCCGGATACGTAGCTGTACCGTCCGCAACTGTTTCCCCGACGGTCATGGTGCGCACCACCGGAACGGTCCTTTTTTCTGTTGCAGGCGGCTTCAGTACAGAAACAACCCGCCATCCCACAAAAGCAATCACAGCAATACCAAGCAAAATAAAATGTTTTTTTGTCAGTTTAATATCCCTTAAAAAATTCATGCCCTGTTCTCTCCAATCTGCCGTTACAACTTTCTTTTCTTTATATTATATTACAACCAATCTGTTCCAATCTAATTCAAACTTTATATTCCTGGTGATAGCAGCCAATTAAATCATTTTTATTGCAACTGTTCTCTTCCCGTTGAAATGGTATTCAGGTAATCAAGGTACACAGACCTCAGCTTTTCAGAATCATCTGCGCCAGGAAGTCGTTTTGATTCCGATATGGCTTCGTAGCTGTAGGTCACCAGATAAAAAGCAAAAATACTGATAAGCACGAAGGCCGTGCGCCGACTATCCGTTTCTGCCTTTACGTACTGACTGTCCTTTGCCCTGTCGAAAGCCTCCGTCAGCCTGTCGTAAAAAGCAAGCATCTGTTGCCTGACGATATCGTTCCCTACTGCTGTTGGTGTCAGGAACTCCCGATAAATGACATGGATACTCTCCGGTTCCTTCAAGAAAACATTCTTCACCTCATCCAAAAACGCCAGGATACAGGCCAGCGGGGTCTGCCCCGGTTCTTTTAATATTTCCGCAAGGCGAAGCAGCTTTTCTGCCTGCTGTTCCAACACCTTCCGGTACAACTGAGCCTTGCCACCGAAATGATATGAAACCAACGCGCTGTTGGCACCTGCCTCCTCGGTTATTTTCTTAACGGAAACTCCGTGGTAGCCGTATTGAGCAAAAAGCCATTTGGCGGCCTGCAAAATCTTTTCAGAAGTGCCTTTGGCTGATTGCGATGCAACTGTCTTCATGTCCGGTTCCCCAATCTTCCTTTCATAATAGTCAAGAAGAATATATAATTAATTAAACGTTTAATTTATTATAACATAGATTTTACTGCACGCAAGGGTCAATAATAAAGCGCTACAGTAAAATGTATCTTACACATTTTACTGCAGCGCTTCTTGTTTTACGGCTCACTACGTAAAGCTTTGGTACACATTTTTTTATTGCCGCTGCTCAATTTCCCTTCTTTTCCAGCTCTTCCTTCAAATATTCTTCCGCCTTTTTCAGCTGTTCATCTGTTACCGCCTTTTCCGGTAATTCAATTTCCACATCGGGTTCCACCCCCACTTTGTGGATGGACCGGCCGGAAGGCGTATAATACATGGCCGTGGTCAGCTTCAGCCCCGTATCGGCCGTGATATGGAACACCGACTGCACGCAGCCTTTTCCATACGTTTTCACACCAAACAGTTTTCCTGCTTTGGTATCCTGTACCGCACCGGACACGATTTCCGAAGCGCTGGCGCTGCCATGGTCGATCAAAACCGCCAGCGGATATTTTACTTTTTCCAGTTTGGACTTGTAGACCTGTGTTTTTCCTTTTTTATCTGTAATAGAAACCACCGGGCCCTTAGGTACGATGTAGTTTGCTACTTTAACGCATTCCCCTAACAGGCCGCCGGGATTGTGCCGAAGATCCAAAAGGGTCGCCTGCATGCCTTCCTGTTCCAGTTTTTCGTAAGCTTTTTTAAACTCTTCGCCGGTGTTTTCGTTGAACATGGAAATACGGATATAACCGATTTTGGAATCCGGCAGCATTTTTCCCGCTACCGACTTAATCTTTATATCGTCCCTTACAATATCGGCCGTAAACTGTTCTCCGTTCTTGTGTTCCAGCAACAATTTGACATTGGTTCCCTTTTTACCACGGATAGTACTGACCACATCCTCCAGGGAACGCCCTTTCGTATCTACATCGTTTACCTTCAGGATCTTGTCCCCGGCTTCAATGCCGGCTTTCGCCCCAGGAGAGCCCTCCATGGGAGACACCACTACGAACTCCTTGTTGCGTTGGCCCAGCACCACGCCAATACCGCCGAACGTTCCGTCCGTCATCTCGTTCAGACGGGCAAAGCCTTCTTCATTCAGATACTCGGAATACGGATCGTCCAGGCTTTCCACCAGTCCGTGCATGGCGCCTTCGAACAGTTTTTTATCTGTATACTCCCCTACATAACCGGAATGGATACGTCCCAGCGTATAAAGGAACTGCAGCGCCCCTTCCGCATTATGGGTCACCTTCTGCAGCCCCCAGGCCATACCGATGACCGTCATTGATATGGAAAGTATGACTACCAGAGGAATCACCCAGATACTTACTTTTCTGTTAAACACCTGATTCCCTCCACTGCAATCTACATAATAAACCGTAATATCGAAAAGGAGGAAGGAGGACAAGCCCCTTCCTCCTTTTAACGTCCCCGTACAGCCAGCTGCAATTAGCAACCGTTACAACGTCTTTCTTAATCAAGGCAGATAATTCAACGGTTCCGTCACTTCACCGTGAAGGCGAACCTCAAAGTGGCAGTGAGGACCGGTGGAATACCCGGTACTGCCTGCCAGGGCCACAACCTGACCCTGTGATACCCGCTGGCCTTCACCTACAGACAGGCTGGAATTATGTCCGTAAATGGTAACCAGCCCGCCGCCATGGTCGATCATGATGGCATAACCATAACCGCCCATCCAGCCGGAATACACAACCACCCCGGCTGCCGCCGCATGAATAGGTGTGCCATAATCTACCGCAATATCCATGCCGGAATGATATTTCCGTGTACCGAAAATCGGATGTACGCGCCAGCCGTAATAAGAAGTAATAGTACCGGAACAGGGCCATACGAAAGAACCGTTCCCTCCGCCGGAAGGCATCACGGAAGCAGTTTCCATCCCCTGCAACATCGCCTTGATATTATCGGAAATGGCAAGCATACGGTCATATTCTTCCTCTGACTTACGCTTTTCTTCTTCCGCTATGTACAGTTTCTGGGCACGCTGCTGCCGCATCTCTTCCGCACTGCTGCGCTTCTCTTCCAGAGCAGCTTTATCTTTTTTTATCTCGCCCATCTGGCCGTCCAGCTGATCCTGCCTTTTCTTGATTTCCGCAGCCTCTTTTTCCACAATGGCAATCAGGTCCAGATCGCTGCGGATGATTTTCTGCAAAAGGTACATACGGGAAGCAAAATCACCGAAGTCCTTGGCCCCCAGCAATACGTCCAGATAATTGATCTGTCCGTTCTCATATATATCCCGGAGCCGCTGACGGTAAATCAACATCCGTCCTTCCATTTCCTCTTTCTTTTTATTCAGTTCTGCGGTATTTTTATCAATATCCTTTTGCAGCGTGTCTGCTTTTTTCTGCAGCACATCAATATCCTGCTGCAGGCGGCTTAACTTACTCACGATTTCGCCCAGGCTCTCTTTTGCCTCTGCGACTTTATGTTTCGCCTGGTCTTTCTTTTCTTCTGCCACCTGCACGTTATGCTGGGCCTTGTCCAGTTCCTTCTGCTTTTTCTCCATTTCGCTGGCGGCAAAAGCAGGCAGCATATTCAGCAGGAACAGCCATACTGCGAAGAACGCTGCCAATAATCTACGTAATCTCATAGGGCAGCTCCTCCTAAACCCGCAGGAACTTCTTCAGGGAAAGGTAGCTGCCCAATGCCCCGATCAGCGTGCCGCAGGCAAGGATGAAAATATCCGCGTACAGCAGGGTTGGCCAGGACGGCAACACCGGGAAGAACGCAAACGTTGTATGCAGCCTGCCGCTGAGACTGACATAAATCAGATCGACTACGGCGCAGGCAATAATGGCGCCTCCCAGCCCCAAAGTCATGCCTTCCAGCAGAAAGGGCCAGCGGATGAACCAGTCAGTAGCGCCTACATACTTCATAATAACCACCTCGCGCCGCCGGGCGAACACGGTGAGGCGAATGGTGTTAATAATGATAAACAGGGTTGCAAAACAAAGGAATACAATCAGCACTGCACCCCCGATACGCATCACCTTGGTAAGGGCAAAGAGGTGTTCCACCACTTCCTGTCCAAATTTTGCTGTTTCAACCTTTGGCCAGTGCTCCACCTGGGACACCAGCGCCTTGATCCGCTCCGGCCTGTCTACCTGGACCTCAAAGGAAAAAGGAAAGGGATTATCCTTACCCAATGCCTTTAATAAGGTCGCCTGATCGCCCAGACGGTTTTTAAAACGTTCCATGGCCATGGCCTTGGTTACTTCCGTAACCTGGACTACGCCTTCCATCTTTTTCAGTTTTTCCCGCATCTCGGCTACTTCTTCCCCGGTAGCGGTATCCTCCAGATAGACCGTCATCTCCACCTGACCTTCCAGATATTTCGCCAGGTTGTCCGTATTCAGGTACATCAGCAGGAACAGCCCCAGGACCAGAAGAGAAACAGCAACCGTAGAGACAGATGCAAAACTCATTATACCGTTTCGTTTAATGGATTTGCCTGTCTCACGGATAAAATATTCTTTACTGCTCAGACTCATATCCGTATACTCCGTTCAATTCGTCACGAACGATTTCACCGTGTTCGATTGCGATGACCCGCTTGCCCATGCTGTCGACAATTTCCTTGTCATGAGTGGCCATGATGATCGTCGTGCCGGTATTGTTGATTTCCTGGAAAATCTCCATAATCTCCATACTGGTTTCCGGATCCAGATTCCCGGTAGGTTCGTCTGCAATCACCAGACTGGGGCTGTTGACAATAGCCCGGGCAATAGCGATGCGCTGCTGCTCCCCACCGGACAGTTCGTTGGGCTTGGAATACGCCCGGCGGCGCAGACCTACCAGATCCAGCACATTCATCACGCGCCGTTTGATTTTGCGATATGGCGCTTCAATAACCTGCATGGCAAAGGCCACATTATCATACACCGTACGGTCCGGCAGCAGTCGGTAATCCTGGAATATGATTCCCAGCTGGCGCCGCAGGTACGGTACTTCTTTCGCCGTCAAATTCAAAATGTCCACATCGTTCAGCCGTATACTGCCGGAAGTAGGAAGCACTTCCCTGAACAGCAGCTTGATAAATGTAGACTTGCCGGCCCCGCTGGGGCCTACGATGAATACAAATTCACCCTGTTCAATTCGAACATTAATATTACGTAGCGCCACATTCCCGCCGGGATATGTTTTGCTGACATCTGTCATTTCCAGCACTGGTTAAACGCCCTCCAAAATAATTCGAAAAAAGAAATTCTTTAATAATACTATACAACTTTTTGCGAATACCGTTTGCAAAATAATTGCGAATTCTTCACCTGTGAAGCAGTTCAAAAGCTTTTACCGCATTACTTTGGGCCAGTTTCCGCATGACAGCAATACGCTCTTCCTGTAGTTTCAGGTCATTGCCCCACAGTTCCTCCGCTGCTTTTTCTACTTTGGCAGCGTCCAGCGTCTGTACCGTTCCCACCGCCTGGGCACCGATTGATTTTACAAAGCTGTCTACTTTCGGGTCATACGATATGGCCATCAGCGGAACTTTCATAACCGCTGCAAAAATCAGGGCGTGCAGACGCATACCTATCAACAGGCGGAAGCTGCCGATGATGCTGAGAAATTCTTCTGTAGAATAATTCCCTTCCACAAGGACGACTTTATTCCTTGTTTTCGGAATATAACCCTTGAGCTGCTGGCTCGCCTTTTTGTCCATGGAAACCTGCAAAGGCAATACGGCAACCTGTGCATGATACTTATCACTGATATTCCCCAGGGCAATACCAAGCTGCTCCAGACAGCGCTGATTATCCGGCCAGTCCCGTACAGACACGCCGATGACGGGTTTGTACGGATCCAGCCCGGCTTCCGATAAAAACGTTTTCCCTGCTAATTTGGAAGCAGGATTCAAGGTCAGGACTGAATCAGCTGTGACCTCCACCTTTGCGGCAGGAACGCCCATACGTGCCAGTTCTTCTGCCGAATCCCGGTCCCGTACCGTGATTACATCTGCCTTGCTCACCACCAGACGGGTCAGAAGCCGCATGAGCCGGTTGCGAATCGGACCGATTCCCTGTGCGAACAGCATAACTTTTCTACCTTTCCATTTTGCAACAGCAATTATCGAAAGGTAATAAATCAGACTGCGTTTACTGGTTACGTCCTGCAGAAGACTGCCTCCGCCGCTGATGACCAGATCCGCTTCACCGATTGCCCGCAACAGCCGTACCGCTGCAAAACGGTACAACGATTTTACCTGATGTTTTACAATTGTATTCCCAGGATTCCCGGAAATCACGGTAATATCCGCCTTCGGCTCGATAGCACGTAACGATGCAAGAATCGCCGTCAAAAGTGCTTCATCACCGGCATTATTGAATCCGTAATAACCGGAAATTACGATTTTACTCATTAACAGAAAATCTCCTTAGCCATGGTTTCAAATATGGCATTAAAACTGAAACTGCAATTACAGCAATAATTCCCAGAACAGAGCCCAGCAAATATCCGTCTGCCGCACGGATATAACTCATCATGGCGGGTGTGCGCATATGGCAGAAAGTCTGCACCAGGGAGCCCTGTCCGATGACAGCGCCCAGCACCAGTGCCAGTTTGCACCAGTTAGGCGCCATACGGTAAGCGGCCAGCACAGCCAGGAAGAAAGCCGGATGACCAATCATGAATTCTTTTTCCCGGGGCCGTGCGTACATTACTTCTTCCAGGAAGAGTCGCAGTTTGATCTCAATGGCAGGCACCGGTACACCGCCGGTATGACCGCTGCGGCCGACAAAGATATACGCCACAAACAGCAGAATACCCAATATCACAAAATGCCCCAGGGTCAGGCGCATCTTACAAATCCGTACAAGCTGGGAAAACAGGTCTGCCGCTTTTTTCCCTGTTTCCTGAAAAATGCTGTACTGCCGCAAAAACAACAGTAACGTTAACAGCACCGGCATAATAAACGTAAGCTTTACGCCACGGTAAATGTCCGCTTCCAGCAGAAAACGCAGATCCCCCATGATAGAACCGTTCAGGGTCGCACCAATCAGGGAAAGGGCAATAGCCAGAGCCAGCTGCCATAAAGCGGTAAAAATTACGCCTGCAGTTGATTTAGTATCTGTTTTTATATTTTCCCACAAGGTCAGAATCACACTGATGGAAAGGACAGGATACAGCACCGCCGATAAAAAGGCAAGCCCCTGCCGTATGGACAGACCGCGTCCCATGAACAAGCTATATGCCGTGATCAGCATACCGGCAATGACCAGCAAGTACTGCTTCGTTCCTTTACAGGATGGCAAAATCATTCCCATATATAACGCCAGCGCCGACCAGGCTCCCAAAGCGACTAACAGCAGCGCTTTACGGTCCGGATCATATGACCCGGCAAACCCCGGATTACCATTGGCAGAAGCATCTGTATCGCCCGGTTTCTGGAACACACCGGCCACGCCGATCTTATAGCCACGGCCTTTCACCTGCTGCGTAATCTGCTGCATATAGTCCAGATTCAGGTCAATAATATCCACCCCGTTCTGCGGTTTCAGGAACAGGCGTACATAATTGACCCGGATATTCCGTTCCTCGTCTGCCAGCGCCCAGCGCCGCAACGCGTCCGGCATCATCAGTTTGCTGTTTTCCTGGGCGTCAATGTTCAGTACGCGTACCGCATTGTTGTCCACACTGCGGAGTAGGGCATCCAGTCCCGCAAATTTGGCAAATTGCAGCTGGGTCACATGCTCCAACAGGCCCAACCGGATATTCCGCTCCCGCAGTTTCCTCCCCATATACTCTATATCGGCAGGAAAACCGATTACGTCCGTGCCGCAGGGAATATAAGTGGTCACCTGCACACCCGCTTTATCAATCCGGGCAAATAGGCTGTCCACTCCCTTTTGTGTATAAGGCAGATAGTTTTGCGGACGTACCGCAATATAAAACCCATTTTCCTTAACTTCCCGCAGTTCTTTCACGGACAGACCCAGCGGTGCCTGCATCATAGGCGTCTTGGCCCGGTAATCCGGTTCCAGCAACAGACGGGAGTCGCCCTTCACTTCCAGAATTTCCGGAACCATGCTGATGGTTCGCACCCGCTCATCACCATAACGCAGGAACAGGTCTTCTTTCACCTCGTTCCAGGCTTCTTCGTCATTACCCCGGGTCACATACACAGCGTCGGGGTCGAGAGCCGGTGAAGCAAGGATTACATCAAAATCGCCCCGGTGTACACCGGCTGCCGACTTTTGCAGAACATCCCCCGGCATGGCGGAGATTCGTTTTTCCCTGTCCAGCCGTTCCAGCGTGGTGTCGTAGACGATTAGCGTGGTCACACCGGCATCCTTAAACTGCCGCAACAGTTTTTCACTGCTGTAACCTTCCCGCTGGGCCATCATCAGGATCGCCTGATAATCCAGGGTCTGCTCCACCGTATCATTACGTTTTTCAATACCCACGCGGATTTGCATCAGATACAGCGCCACACAGAACGCAACGGCGATGCACAGGACCAATATGGGGTTGTAACGTTCTTTCCAATTCTGTAAACTCATTCTTCTTTTTCCGCATAACTCACAGCGGCGTATATCTCCCGGCATACGTCGCTGTTACTGATTATATCTGTTTTGCCGCCAGTCTTTTGGCTTCATATTCCTGACGCAGGTAGGCTTCAACAAAGGGACGCAAGTCCCCGTCCATCACACCATCCACGTTGGAAGTTTCGTAAGATGTACGGTGATCCTTCACCATGGTATAAGGCTGGAAGACATAGGAACGGATCTGGCTTCCCCATTCGATGGCCTGGTAATCCCCGGCCAGGTCGCTGATTTTGGCGTCCCGCTTTGCCTTTTCAAACGCGTACAGCTTACCGCGTAACATCTGCAGCGCTTTTTCACGGTTCTGAATCTGGCTCCGCTCGTTCTGGCACTGCACCACGATACCGGTAGGCAGGTGGGTCATGCGAACGGCTGAAGAAGTCTTGTTGACGTGCTGTCCGCCGGCGCCGCTGGCCCGGTATACATCCACACGCACTTCGTCCATGTTAATTTCCACATTTACCGTATCGTCCAGCTCCGGCATTACATCCACTGCAGAGAACGACGTATGGCGACGCGCATTGGCGTCAAAAGGTGAAATGCGTACCAGGCGGTGCACCCCCTTCTCACTGCGGAAAAATCCGTAAGCATTGTACCCGTTAATCTGCAACGTTACGCTCTTGACTCCTGCTTCATCCCCTGCCAGATAATCCAGCATTTCTACCTGGTAACCGTTCCGTTCCGCGAAACGGGTAAACATGCGCAACAACATGGAGGTCCAGTCCTGGGCCTCCGTCCCGCCGGCACCTGCATGCAAAGTCAGGATGGCATTGTTGGCATCATACTCTTCCGACAACAGCATCCCCAGCTCCAGATGGTGCAGATTCTCTTTGATTTTATTTAACGTTTCATCCAGTTCCGAAATCAGGGACTCGTCCTGTTCTTCCGCTGCCATCTCCTGCAGCACTTCCAGATCGTCCAACCCTGTTTCCAGAGCTTTATATTCATCAACTTCCGACTTTAAACCGTCAACATCTTTGGAAATCTTCGTGGCCTTCTCCGGATTATCCCAGAAGGAAGGCTCGCCCATCAGATGTTCAAGCTCGGCAATCTTTTCCTCTTTGCTGGGGATGTCAAAGAGATCCCCTCATTTCGTCCAGTTTTTTCTTGAGAGCTACGATTTCAGGTCTGTATTCTTCAAGCAGCAACTTTCTCACATCCTTTACTGGTTATTTTTAATCATTTCCCTTTGCCGCAGCAGTTTTTATATTTCTTTCCGCTGCCGCAGGGGCACGGATCGTTCCGTCCCACTTCCGGTCCTTTGTTAACTACCGGTTGTTTTACGGTTTCCTCCTCCGGGGTATCCACCGTCGGATTATTCATAGTAGCGTTTTCCAGAGGGTCGTCCATGGTCATGGAAGGCTGGGATATCACATTGACGCGGTACATATACTTTACTACGTCATCTTCAATAGCCTCAATCATGGCCTCAAACATATCGAATGCTTCAAACTTATATTCCACCAGAGGATCTTTCTGCCCATACGCCCGCAGACCCACACCTTCACGCAGCATGTCCATGGCGTCCAGATGTTCCATCCAGTGGTTATCCACGACCTTCAGCATTACCAGGTTTTCCAGTTCCCGCATGATTTCGGGGCTGATTTCTTCCTCACGGCTGGCGTAAATATCCTCCGCCAGCTTATGCAGGTACTCTCCGATTTCTTCCCGGCCCAGGTCTGCCAGCATTTCTTCTTTAAGCTCGCCAAAAGGAGCAAAGAACTCCTCGCAGTAGCGAACCATGTTCTTCAGATCCCAGTCTTCGGAATAGGATTCCGGCGGACAGTACATGGTCATGGCCCGGTCCACAATCTTGTGCGTGAATTCCATGACGGTAGAACGCAGGTCCTCCTGATCCAGCACTTTGCGGCGTTCTTTGTAGATAACCTCGCGCTGCTGGTTCATGACATCGTCATACTCAAGGACCATCTTACGACTGTTAAAGTTGCGTTCTTCCACTTTCTTCTGGGCGTTTTCAATAGAGCTGGTCACGATTTTGTTTTCAATAGGCTCGTCCTCTTCCATGCCCAGTTTATCCATCATGCCCTTAATCTTATCAGATCCAAACAGACGCATCAAATCGTCTTCCAAAGATAGGTAGAACCGGGACGAACCGGGATCGCCCTGACGGGCGCAACGGCCGCGCAGCTGGTTGTCGATACGGCGGCTTTCGTGCCGTTCGTACCCAGGATATGCAAACCACCCTTTTCGGCCACACCTTCACCCAACACAATGTCGGTGCCGCGGCCTGCCATATTGGTAGCGATGGTAACCTGACCCGGCTGGCCTGCATCTGCCACAATCATGGCTTCTTTTTCATGGTACTTGGCATTCAACACATTATGGGGAATCCCCTGCTTCTTCAGCAGCGCGCTCAGGTCTTCAGACTGGGTGATGGAAGTGGTACCTACCAGCACCGGCCGTCCTTCCTTATGCAGTTCCACGATTTCCTTCACGACGGCTCTGTATTTAGCAGCCTTGGTCTTGTAGATCACATCCGGGAAATCGGTACGGATCATAGGCTTATTGGTGGGAATCACAACAACGTCCAGACCGTAAATCTTCTGGAACTCCTGTTCCTCCGTCTTGGCCGTACCGGTCATGCCGGCCAGCTTTTTATACATGCGGAAATAATTCTGGAAGGTGATAGTAGCCAGGGTTTGGCTTTCGCGTTGCACCACTACGCCTTCCTTGGCCTCGATGGCCTGGTGCAGGCCCTCGGAATAACGGCGCCCGTACATCAGACGTCCGGTAAATTCGTCGACGATGATGACC
>JAFSOW010000016.1 GCA_017443165.1 Acidaminococcaceae bacterium
GCGCTGTTCCCCATCAACATTTATTCCAAAAAGCTGAAACCCGGCGACAAGATTCCCGACGGCGCCAAGATTGGCATCCCCAACGATCCTACCAATGGCGGTCGCAGCCTGTTGTTGCTGGCGGCCAACAACCTGATCAAGGTTAAGAATCCGAAGGATATCACTACGACGGTACAGGATATTACGGATAATCCTCATAAATTCCAGATTGTGGAACTGGAAGCGGCGGCAATCCCCCGCAGTCTGGATGACCTGACCTGCGCGGCTATTAATACGACCTACGCCCTGAATGCCGGCCTGAACCCGGCCAAGGATCCTATCGTAAAAGAAACGGCTGACTCCCTGTACGTTAACATCGTGGCAGTACAGGAGAAAGACCTGAAAGACCCGCGGCTGAAAGTATTCCAGGAAGCCTACCAGTCCAAGGAAAACGGTGACTTCATTAAAACGAAATTCCCGGGTTCCGTATATCTTGGATGGAAGGAATAATAAAAGGTTTACATTGTTGCCACGGTGGCAACGGAGTTGACAGTGGACATCCGGTCTTGAAAGGATAAACGAATACAATGGATATCAGGAAACGAATTGATGTGTTCTGGCCTTACCTGCACGCAATTCCCGAACCTGCGTTCTGTGAAATCAAAACCTCCGCCTTTGTTGCGGAGGTTTTGCGTAAAGCAGGGTATGAAGTACAGGAGAAGGTGGGAGGAACCACTGGGGTTGTGGGCATATTGGACAGCGGAATGCCCGGACCGGTAGCTGCGGTGCGGAGCGATATGGACTGCCTGCTCTTCAAGCAGGAGGACGGAACGGAAAAGGCTGTCCACGCCTGCGGGCACGACGGGCATATGACCACGGTCCTCGCGGTGGCGGAATGGTTGGCGGCGGAAGAGTTGCCCTGCGGTAGGGTGAAGATCCTCTTCCAACCGGCGGAAGAGATCGGCAAAGGCGCCCTGGTCATGATAGACGCCGGGGCCGTGGACGATGTGGATTACCTGTTCGGCCTCCATGTGATGCCGGAGGATATGGCCCGAAACGGAGAGATCATTCCCCAAATCAGCTGGACTGCCTGCACGTTGATCGAAGCGGAAGTCCGTGGCAAGGCTGCCCACGGTTCCCAGCCCCATCTGGGCGTAAACGCCATTGATGCGGGTGCGGCCATCGTCAACGCAGTGAACGCCCTGCATTCCGATCCGCTGCTGGGCGGCAATGTAAAGACCACGCGCTTCCAGGGAGGCAGCGGCTCGTTAAACGCGATTTGCGATAAAGTGAACCTGGGCTTTGACCTGCGCAGCACCTCCAACGCCGAGATGCTGGAGCTGCGTAGGAAAGTGAGGGACCTCATCGCCAACACCGCGAAGGTTTACGGAGCGGAAGCGGACAGCCATATCGTAGGAACCTGTCCCGCTGCGGAAGCGGATGCGGCCCTGCTGCCTCTGACACAGGAAGTCATTGCCAGCGTTCTGGGGCAGAAAGCCCTGCTGCCGGTGAAATCCATCACAGTAGGAGAAGACTTCAATTTCTTCAAACAGGAACGGCCCCATATGAAAACCGTGGACATGGGCGTAGGCTGCGGCTTAACCCCGTGTCTGCATGACCCTGCCATGACCTATGACCGTTACGCCCTGGAGGGTGCGGTGAAGGTCTTGCATGAGCTGGTGTTAAGAGTACTGAGGGAAAGGCCATAATCCCTGCATGAACTTCTGCCAAGCATTTCTGCTTTTGAACAAATATATGTTATAATAAATCTGATGCAATTAACTCTCACAATAAAATTACAGGAGGCACTGCCATGGATTTTAAAATGTTGCGTTTTGTTGTGGAAGATGCGGTAGCGGTTATCACGCTGGATTATGCGCCGACCCTGAACGCGCTGGACATGAACCTGGCGCTGGAACTGGAAGCTGCGCTGAAACAGGCGGAAGAAGATGACGCTGTCAAAGTTGTGGTACTGACGGGCGCAGGCCGGGCGTTTTGCGGCGGCGGGGATATCCGTTTCATGAAAGCCCATTGCGAAGAACCGGATTTTGCGGATACTTCCATGGGACCTCTGGCCGGCAAGCTGTCGGAGATCGTGTTGTACATCAAAAAGATGAAGAAACTGGTCATCTGTGCCGTAGCAGGTGCGGCTGCAGGCGGCGGCTGCAATCTGGCCCTGGGCTGTGATTTTGTATTTGCGGCGGACAATGCCAAGTTCCTGCAGGCCTTTGTAGGCATTGCCCTGATCCCGGATACCAGCGGCGGTTATATGTTGCCGAGAGCGATCGGAACCCATCGCGCCATGGACATGTTCGTAACGGGACGTCCGGTTTCCGCGCAGGAATGCTTCGAACTGGGTCTGCTGAAAGAAGTGACCACGGCGGAAGAACTGATGCCGAAAGCCATGGCTTTCGCGAAAAAACTGGCGGCCGGACCCACTCTGGCCTATGCCAATATGAAGAAGATGATGTTCGTCAGCATGTACCAGGGCTTTGAAGAATTTATCAAAGCGGAAGTAGCCCTGCAGAACGAATGCGCCAACAGCGCCGATTTCCGTGAAGGTATTACTGCATTCCTGGAGAAACGCAAAGCGAAATTTACAGGAAAATAAAATTTATTCCGTAAAAGATTCAGGCGTGCAAGGTTTCGCAAAACCGTACGTGTTTGGCTTAATCCTTGCGCGCCTTCGCTTTTTCGATAGATTTTATTTACAATGAACCAAAATGAACATTTCTTATTATTTACATAAAAAAGAATTGAACAGGGATGACCTTGTTTTCCTTCTCGGCCGTACAGAACCGGAGGAGCTTGACCAGCTTTACCGCGCGGCCCGTGAAATGAAAAAGGAATGGGTCGGTAATGTTGATTACTACCGGGGTCTGCTGGAGTTTTCCAACCGTTGCATCAAGAATTGCTGCTATTGCGGTATCCGCAGAGGCAACCGGCAGGTGGAACGGTTTGACACGCCGAAGGAAGATATACTGGCCATGGCCCGTTGGTGCTATGAGCAGCAGTACGGCTCCATTACGCTGCAATCCGGGGAACGGCAGGACGAGGCCTTCATCGATTACGTGGAGGACCTTTTGCGGGAGATAAAATCGATTGGAAACGGGGCGCTGGGCATCACCCTTTGCGTGGGGGAACAGACCAAAGAAACCTATCAGCGTTGGTACGACGCAGGGGCACACCGTTACCTGCTGCGGATCGAAAGCAGCAACCCGAAGCTGTACAAAACGCTGCATCCGCAGGACGGCCATCACAAGTGGGAAGTACGGAAAGCCTGTCTGGACGCATTGGCGACAATCGGTTACCAGGTAGGTACCGGCGTCATGATCGGTCTCCCCGGGCAGACGCTGGAAGATCTGGCGGATGATATTTTGTTCTATAGAAACCAGAATATTGCCATGATCGGCATGGGGCCTTACGTGGTGCATCACAACACGCCGCTGGGAAAAATAGTCAGCGAAACCGGGATGGACTCGCCGGAAGAAAGGGCGCGCCGTTTGCGACTGAGCATTAACATGGTGGCGGTAACTCGCCTGTTCTTAAAGGATGTAAATATCGCAGCTACAACTGCGATGCAGACGTTGCATCCCCTGGGAAGGGAAATGGCGCTGAAAGCCGGAGCCAATATTTTAATGCCTCTGGTGACACTGCCGCAATTCCGCAATCAGTACCAGCTGTACGATAACAAACCCTGTCTGGAAGACGGACAGGAGCAGTGCCGTAACTGCCTCAGCGCGAGGGTCGCTTCCGTAGGCGACACGGTAGGCTGGGGGCAGTGGGGCGATTCACCGCACTTTTTTAACAATCTGAAATAATAATATACAAAGAAAAGCTGGAAGAAATCAGACACCGCAAAAC
>JAFSOW010000161.1 GCA_017443165.1 Acidaminococcaceae bacterium
CAGCCGGGCCTGATGCGCCGCATCGTGGACGACGGTGTGCTGGGCCTGAACAACAACGGCGTGGGTAACATGGAACTGATCTGGCGCCTTGGCGCCCAGATGATCGGCATGGTGCTCCTCGGTTGCTGCTTCGGTTCCCTGAACAACGTGTTTGTCAACATGGCCAGCCAGAACATGGGCAACGATCTGCGCAAGGACACGTTCCGGAAGATCATGACCTTTTCCTTTCCCCAGATTGAAAGCTTCGGCGCCGGCTCCCTCATCACCCGCATCACCAATGACGTGACCCAGGTGGAACGCCTCATCGCCCAATTTGTCCGGGGCATGGTCCGCACGGTGCTGATGACCATCGGCAGCCTGTACTTTATGTACACCCTCAGTCCGGATTTTGCTTTTATCGTGCTGTGCGCCCTGCCATTTATCATCGGCACCATGGCTTTCTGCCTGCGCAAGGTGAACCCGCTATTTGCCCTGCAGCAGGAAAAGCTGGACGTTGTGAACGATGTGCTGCAGGAAGACATTTCCGCTATCCGCATCATCAAAGCCTGTGTGCGGGAAACCTACGAAAAGCTCCGTTTCGGCAAGGCCAACGGCGATTTAATCAAAACCCAGCTGAAGGTACTGCTGACCCTTGCCTTTATGGGCCCCGTGGTCAACATGCTGATGAACCTGACCATCGCGGCCATCCTCTGGTATGGCGCCAGAGATGTGCTGGAAGGGACCGCGTCCCCCGGCAGCATCATGGCGGCTATCACTTACACGACACAGCTGTTAATGGGCATCATGATGCTGATGATGCTGTTTCAGAACATTTCCCGGGGTTTCATTTCCTGGAAACGGCTGGCGGCTGTATTGCATTTGGAACCGGAGATTCAGGACGGAAAATATTCAGAGAACAATGGTGGAAACGGCCTCATTGAATTCCGTGACGTTTCCTTTGCCTATCCCGGCAGCAATAAAAATGTACTGGATCATATTAATCTTACTATTAAACCCGGTGAAACCGTTGCCATCATGGGTTCCACCGGCAGCGGTAAGACCACGCTGATCAATCTCATCCCCCGTTTTTATGACGTAACGGAAGGCAGCGTCTGTATCGATGGCGTGGATGTACGGGATTACAAAGTCAGCGCTCTCCGGAACAAGGTTGCTGTTGCGCTGCAGAAAAGCGAACTGTTCAGTACATCCATCAAAGAAAATATCGCCTGGGGCAGTCCGGACGCTGCTGATGAGAAAATCGAAAATGCGGCCCGTATCGCCCAGGCCCATGAATTTATCGCGCCGTTGGAACAGGGTTATGATACTATCGTAGCCGAACGGGGCATGAGCCTTTCCGGCGGTCAGAAGCAACGTGTCGCCCTGGCCCGGGCCGTGTTGAAAGAATCCCCCATCATGATCTTTGACGATGCTACCAGCGCACTGGATTTGAAAACAGAAGCCAACTTTTACAACGAGCTGGCAAAAACAAGCCCTGACAGCACAAAAATCATCGTGGCGCAACGCATCGCTTCCGTACGACGCGCCAGCCGCATTTTAATATTGGAAAACGGAACGGTCGTTGCGGAAGGAACCCATAAAGAACTGTTAAAGAACTGCGCTATTTATCAGGACATTTATCAGTCCCAGGTCGGCGATATTGCCCCGGACGAAAACAAAAAAGAAAACGAACCTGCGATGCAGACAACATGCAAAAATGCTGCACCGGAAAATGAAAATACTGTAACGCCATCTTTCCGTACCGGAGAGGGGGTGAGCGCGCATGAGTAAGGAAATGAAAACCCAGGCACCACAGCCCGGCATCGGCCCACGCCGCGGCAACCGCTTCGCGGAAACGGAATACGCCAAAGATATCGGATGGACCTTAAAACGCATCGCTTCCTACTTCGTAAAAGAAAAGAAACTGGTTTTCGGTATGCTGGCGGCAGTACTGGGCGGCACCCTTGCGGGTATCTATGCTCCCATGCTGCAAAGCAACGCGGTGGATATCATCGCCGGGCAACGTAACGGCGATTTGAAAACGACACTGGTTTTCATGCTGGCTACCTACCTGGCGGTGAGCCTCATGCGGCTTGCCCAGGGTGTCTGCAGCGCAAACCTGAGCCTGCGCATCGTAAAACAGTTCCGGGAGGAACTGTTCGGCAAAGTCATCGACCTGCCTGTCAAATACACAGACACCCATTCTCACGGCGATGTAATGAGCCGTATGACTAACGATGTGGAAAACATCTCCACCACCGTTTCCCAGGCCCTGCCCTCTTTGTTCAGCGGCGTGCTGACCATTATCGGCACGGCGGCCATCATGCTGTGGTACTGCTGGCAGCTGGCGCTGTTAAGCTGCGGCACCATCTTCCTGACGGTCATCGTCACCCGTCTGTTATCTTCCTTTGTCCGTAAATACTCCAAAGAACGGCAGACCCTGCTGGGCAGCATGAACGGCACTGTGGAAGAAATCGTCAACGGCTACCGTACCGTCGTAGCCTATAACCGGCAGGACCAGTCCGCGGAAAAATTCTGCGACGTTTCCGACAGGCTCACAAAAGCAGGCATCCGCACCGAAGTTTGCAGCGGGGTCATGGGGCCGGTTATGAACTGCATCGGCAACATCGGTTTTGTCATTATCGCTGCTTTCGGCGGCTACTTTGCCATCCACGGCATGATCTCCGTGGGTGTTATCTCCGCTTTCATCGTGTATGCCAAACAGTTCAGCCGTCCTATCAATGAAATCGCCCAGATCTACGGACAACTGCAGTCCGCTATCGCCGGAGCGGAGCGCGTCTTCCAGGTGCTGGATGAGACAAGCGAAGATTTATACGGCCTGATATGGGAAGACCAGGAGCATGTCTCTGTCCGCTTCGAAGATGTGGAATTCGGTTACGTGCAGGGCAAACCGGTGCTGAAAGATTTCAACCTCACTATCCCCGCAGGCAAAAAGGTAGCGCTGGTGGGTTCCACCGGCAGCGGCAAGTCCACCGTGGTAAACCTTCTGATGCGCTACTACGATGCTGACAAAGGCGCCATCTGGATCAACGAACAGAACGTGGAAGAAATCACCCGGGACAGCCTGCGCAAGCATGTGGCAATCGTGCTGCAGGACACGGTCCTGTTCTCCGATACTATCCACCATAACCTGCAATACGCCAACGAAAAAGCTACGACGGAAGAAATCAAAAAGGCAGCGGAGATGAGCCGCTGCCATGAAATGATCGAGCTGCTGCCCCAGGGTTATGAAACCCTGCTGACCGGTGCCGGTGAAAACATCAGCCAGGGCCAGAGACAGTTGCTGGCCATCGCCCGGGCCTTTGTGGCCAATCCCCGCATCCTGATTCTGGACGAAGCCACCTCCAATGTAGATACCCGTACGGAAAAGGCCATCCAGGACGCCATGCTGGAAGTCATGAAAGGCCGCACCAGCATCGTCATCGCCCACCGCCTCTCCACTATCCGGGATGCTGATTTAATCGTGGTGCTGGACCAGGGGCGTATTGTGGAACAGGGCAGCCACGATGAACTGCTGGCACGGAAGCAAAAGTATTACGATTTATATATGACGCAGTACGCCGGGTTCGCTACATAACACGGCGCCATCCTTTTCTCCAACCTTGATACTAAAAAATCCGGGTGTGTGCTTCACCCGGATTATCTTTTTTTGACAGCTCTCTTGATTATGAAAGAAAGAGGCATCTGACACAATGTCTGGTGCCTCTGCGGCTGATCGTATCAATCACCGCATTCCTCTTCAAATCTTCGGTTTTCCTTTGTTGTCTTTATAAATTGTTTTACACTGGGGACAGGCCCAGAAAAAGCCGTACCGGCTTTTCTTTTTTTCTAAGACCACATTGTCTTTCGGGCAGTGTTCAATAACCGGATTCCCTGTTTTGTCCACTGCATAGAAGACGGTTTTCTTCGTAACCGGCGATACACACTTTTTGTCATCACAGACATAAAAATGTTGTTTTGTTTTGGCAGAATAATGGCAATTCAGTGTCTTTTTACCACACACGGGGCAGGTATACGTTTTCGCCGGCGCCACCTCCCTCTGTTTCATCA
>JAFSOW010000162.1 GCA_017443165.1 Acidaminococcaceae bacterium
GTGTGGCGGCGGGCTCGAAAGATACCGACGCCGTCAACGTGGCCCAGCTGAAAGCGGCGGTTAGCGGCGTTTCATCCAACGAGGCCGGCGATGGTATTGACATTTCATCGGACAATGAAATCAGCGTGAAGACCGACGGCAAAGTGGAATCCGGTGACAAGGGCATCGTGACCGGCGGCAAGGTATATGAGTATCTCCATGGCGACACCCTGGCCCTGGGCAAGGGAAGCGAGGCCACAGGGACACACTCCATCGCCATCGGTTACGGGAACAAAGTGAGCGGCAGCAACAGCGGGGCTTTCGGCGATCCGAACACGGTGAGCGGAAGCGGAAGCTATGCTATCGGTAACAATAACACCATTTCCGGCGACAACACCTTTGTACTGGGCAGCAACGTGAAGACCGGGGCGAAGAACGCCGTCGTGTTAGGCGACGGTTCCGAGGGCGCGGACAACGCGGTATCGGTAGGCGCGAAAGGAAAAGAACGGCAGATCAAGAATGTGGCGCCCGGCACGGACGATAGCGATGCGACGACGGTAAAACAGGTCAAAGAGATGATTGAAGCCGGTGGCGGCGGAGCGGATTTAACACCGGTTAACCACCGCATCGACAATCTGGACAGCAAGGTAAATAAAATCGGCGCCGGCGCGGCGGCATTGGCGGCGCTCCATCCGATGGACACGGACGGCAAGTTCAGCATGGCGGCGGGTTTCGGCAATTACCGGGACGCCAATGCCATGGCATTGGGTCTGTTCTATCGTCCTAACGATCAGGTGATGTTCAGCATTGGAGGCAGCCTGGGCAACGGGGAGAACATGATCAACGCCGGCGTGAGCTTCGCGCTGGATAAAGGTGTGAACACCAGCAAGGCGGCTATGGCAAAAAAGATTGCGGTACAGGATGCAAAGATCGCAATGCTGGAAGGAGAAAACGCGGAGCAGAAAGCAAAGATCCGGAACCAGGACGTTGAAATTGCCGCGTTGAAAACAGCGCTGGCCCGTATCGAAGCAAAGCTTGGGAAATAAAAACCGTCAGCGTCAATTATCATAGTGGTTTAATTTATAACTATATAATAGGAAGAAATTATTAATTTTTGCTTGCTTTTTATTGGCTGATCTGCTATAATAAAACTGTAAAAAGGAATGCAAAATATTCCCGGAAACAATTTCATACGTGAACCCAATAGACCATAAAGAGTGCGCGAGAGACAAGCTCGGTGACCGCACAGCAACCTGGCCGGACCGGTTAAGGTGCTAAAGCTTGTATGATGGGATGTTGAGAATGCAGCCCATCATTCCGATGGGCTTTTGTTTTTACATACAGCCCGTCACAATGATGGGCTTTTTCTTTTGCCCGGCAATGAAGGAAAGGGGTGGAATTCTGAAACATGCATAAACAGGGACGCGCAGCATCCCTCCAAGTCCGTACAACGGGACAGGAAAAATTATATAATATAAATAGGTAGAAAACCAAGTTGAAAAGGAGAAATAAACATGGAAAACATTGATAAGCACGAAAAAAAATTCGAAGAAAATCCTGAGGAAGACCGCAAAGAAAAATTCGTTGAAAATGATTACGAAGCCCGGAGAGCTATGATGGATCATTCCTGCCCGCCGGATACCTGCCTGATCCGGCTGAACCTGAATCCCGCGATAACTGTGCCGGAAAAACACACGACGGCTCTGTGTTTTGCCAATAGGCTGGCGGAAGGGTGCGCCCTGGATGATTATATGACTGCGTTCCTGTCCGTGATCTTTGCTACCTCCCGGCTGGGTTACAGGAAAACACCGGAACAGTACCGGCTGCCCTGCGGGAACTATTACGTGAAAACGATTCTGAGGAAAACAGAACCAGATGAGTACAGTCTGGTCTACAAGGAGGAGCTGGGGATCGAATTCAGCCAGGCAGGGGATTATGTGATTGGGCGCATCCACTATACCATGCGGCTCATGACAGATACGAAGGACGGGGGTGAGTTCTGGACAGAACCGGCTCCCATCCCGGCAAAAGACGTGTGGCGGATTTTCATCACATCCACCATGAAGCTTAATACGGAACGGGCCGTTACCCGCACCGGCAACCCTTCGGACTGCATTATGACCGACAGTGTAGAAAAATTATCCGACTGGCTGAAAACGAACGGCACAGAGCTCCCGCAGGATATATTTACAAAGCCGGTGCCGGTCTACCGCACGACCAATAAAGGGTATTACGTCTTCCGCATTGAACGTTCTTTCGATCCGCGGTACGTATTCGAATTCGAAAAAAAGTTTGTCAGGTACGAACGGGTAAGTTCCTGGGACAGTATCTTTTTCTTCAATTCCGTAACGTTGGAAACGGTGGAGGTCTGTGACAGCGGGGAACTGAGGCTGGCGGTTACCCCCGAGACTCTGCACGCCGTTGTCAGGTTCTTTGAAGACCGCAAGTGGAAGCTTCGGGACATGACCTGCAGCCAGAAGGACCGTCTGGCGCTGGAGGGGTACCACCGGTTTATCGAAGGCCTGCTGATATATAAAGTCAGAACGAATGTACTCAACCCCGCCGGGGATTATGTTGCGGACAGGGGACAGCAGAGCGATGCGTTCCGTATAGAATTTGTGTTGTCCGATGCGAAGCAGAAGAAGAGGATGCCTGTCTTCCGGTACGGTTTCACGCTGGGACAAAAGCCGGCCGGCCTGGAACTGGCAGACCTCTGGCCGGCGCTCAACCGCTGGCAACGGAAAGCTGCCAGCGTATCAGTGGCAAAGGATAAAGAGGAAAGGCAGAAGTATCTGACAGACTATGTCAGCCGCTTTGAAAAAGCCCTGCAGTATGCGGGCGTATCCACAAAGGAGAAGAAAAATAAAGAAAGCAAACCGATGGCGCAGATCATTATTCCGTCAACCGAATTCCCGTCTAACGTACGGGCCCGTGTTGAGTCGATGAGTGATCCGGAGGTCCGGAAACGCAGGAAGGCGTGGATGGACGAGACGGACCCGGAGCTGAAGGAACGGAAAGAACAGGAGATGTGGGACTACCTGAATATGCTCGGAAAAGAACTGGACGCACAGGACGAGGAGATGAGGACCATGGGGCCGAAATACCTGAACCAGCCGCTGTTCCGTGACATAGCGCAGGCCGTTACGGGAGAGATGGTGAAGTACAAGGTGATCCGGAAACCGGAACTGACCTATTTATATAATGAACCGGGAATTCTGGACAGGCTGTTCCGGCAGCATATTTCCGACCCGAAAATAACCGAATTGAAGCAGAAGCCAAATGACCTGTATCTCATCATAATCGGGATGCATGCCTTTGGAGCGGGAATCTACGCAACCTGCATGCAGAATGATTACAAGCATTTTGCGGATGAGTTTACCCCTGACGATGTGGAAAAGATATTCACCGCGTTTCACGAAGATGACGCATACAAGCTTGGGCTTGAAGAGTTAAAGATCCCGTTGGATTCCAACAACAAAAAAGTGCTGGACGCCGTAATCTTAGCAGGCATGAGAGCCGCAAAAGCGTCGGCGGGTTCCGAAGTGTTCGACCCCAAAAATCTTCATACTTATATGCAGGTACTGTTTAACGCAGGCAACACGGTTGTGATGCGCGGGAAATGAGATGACAAAGAGAAAGGAGCAAAACACTATGCGTAAACTGTTTACATCCGAATCCGTTACGGAAGGTCACCCGGATAAAATTGCAGACCAGATTTCCGATGCGGTGCTGGATGCGATTTTAGCGCAAGACCCCAACGGCAGGGTTGCCTGTGAAACGGTGGTGACCACGGACCTGATCCACATCGTGGGCGAAATTTCCACCACCGCGTCCGTTGATATTCCCCAAATCGCACGGGAAATAGTTATGGGCATCGGATACGACAGGGCGGAATACGGCTTTGACGGTTCCGCCTGCAAGGTTCTTGTTACCATTGACGAACAGTCGCCCGATATCGCAAGGGGGATAGATATTCCATGGAAAAATAACGGATAAGATACGGGTATAAAAAAAGAATGGACGGGAGAGCTTATGAGGAGGAATAACAAAAGAATGGAAGGAAACGTAAATATGAAAACCTGTGATAACCGGGATTATAATCTGGAAATGGGCCAAAAATATTATCATGGGACAGGCGTTAAAAAAAATTACCGCAAGGCTGCCGGGATATTCGGCAGCCTTGCGGAACAGGGAGACGCAGATGCCCGAAATTATTTAGGCGTTATGTACGAGAACGGGCAAGGTGTAAAGCAGGATTATGTTAAAGCTGCAGAATGGTTCAGAAAAGCTGCTGAGCAGGGGTATGCGCTTGCCCAATATAATTTGGCAATAATGTATGAGCGTGGCAAAGGTGTGGAATACAATGCTGCCAAAGCAGCTGAATGGTATGAAAAAGCTGCCGGGCAGGGGGATGCAAGCGCGCAGAACAATTTGGCTTTTCTGTACAGACAAGGATACGGCGTGCCTAAAGATCCTGCCAAAGCTATGGAACTGTATGAAAAAGCAGCCAGAAACGGGTGTACCGCCGCCCAGCTTAATTTGGGGCATATATATGAGTTCGGCAAAGAAACCGGACAGGATTATGTTAAAGCGGCAGAGTGGTACCGGATAGCTGCCGAACAGGGGAATCCGGCCGGCGCGATGAGTCTTGCAGAGCTATATGATAAAGGCAAGGGCGTCCCACAGGATTATATTGAAGCTGCGAAATGGTACAAAATTGCTGCCGAACACGATATAAAACTCGCTCAAACCAGGTTAGGGGAAATGTATGAAAAAGGTTTGGGCGTTCCACAGGATTCAGAAAAAGCAGCATACTGGACAAAGAAAGGGGTATATTTTAGATCCTGGATTTTTAATATGAAAACCCTGTTCGATAGGAGTAACCGGTATAAAAGGCTGAACGAAATGATTGCGAAGGTAACCGACCCGAAGTTAAAAAGCAGTCTTATCAAAACACGGGATGAATATTGGAACAGGATACAGAAACTGAATAAACCAAATTTTACGGATGAAGATTACGAACAGATAAAACAGGAACATCAGCGTATAGATGACCTTATCAGTAAGATGGAATAAGTGATGGAAAGGAGCAAAACAAAATGGCATTAGATTTAACACAGAAAACAGACCCTCCGAAACCCTTTACCGGTGCGCGGATTATTATCGGGTTCAAGCCGCCGAAAAACTGGCGGCTGAATTTGATATTACAGAAAGATCCGGAGTTTCAAAAACTCTTGAATGCCTGGGACGATGAGACGGATTCGGAGAAAAAAGAGAAGTTAAGCCTGGAGTTGGATGAACGCAGGGAGAAGGTCAGGAAAGAAAATAACCTGCCGGAGGAAGGATAGTTCTAAAACGTAAAAACCTGCCAATCCGGGTTCGCCGGGAGTTCATGTACGACAAGGCGTACCGTAACTGCCGGCCGGTCCCGGACCTGTATTGCATTCACTCGGAATCGAAGCTGGAGGAAATCCGCAATGTCGTCCCGCAGGCGACCACTTTTTTTCAAAATCCTGTAAAATATAAATAGGTAGAAAAAAATGCAGAAAGGGGTCAGCACGATGAGTCAAAGCCACAGTTTAGAACAGCAAAAACCAGAAAAAACAAAACAGTCCGGACCGGCCAAAGCGATCAGGAAGATTCCCATCAGCGAGGAGGAATTCCTGCGCAAAATTGAAAAAATGTACAGCGAGTATGCCATCGAAGAGATCCGTTGTCACATGAAATCGGACTTCCGGTATAACTCCTTCTGGGTGTTTGAGGAAATGAAATCCGCTGCGAGATACGTGGATTACATTACCCAAAAAATCCAGACCCTCGAAAGAGAAAACATCGTGATCAAAACCCGGATGATGCACATCCGCGGCACGGGGCAGCCCTGTCTGGTACTGCGGCAGCCTGGCACGGAACCAATCTGCCTGATTGCGGAACGTTCCCCAAAGGGGCTCATCGCAAGAATGGACATGATGCCCGCCGGCTTTTATAAACTGGTTCCCTGCCCGGGGGAAGATTGAAAAAGTTATGGCCTGTAAAAAAGCATAGAAAGTGATTTAGCAGCCGTGGAATTTATTTTCAATGTCATTAAGTTAAGCTAAATTGCAGTTTTTTTCACAGCCGTAGATTTTTTTGCGGATGTTTTGTTATAATGAATTATAGATGAGACTGTTGATACAAATCGCGATTTAAAGGAACATGATAGCCATTCAGGAGCTGTTAGTATGTTTGAAGTAATCTGTAGGGAAATTAAAATCATGCTGGTAGACACCTGGGTTTTGGGGCTGACATTAGAAGTCTGCCTGATTTATTTCCTGGGTATGGCTGTACTGTCTAATTGGCAAAACAACAAAGCAATTTCTGTCGGATTAGCGCTGTTGGGTATTTTTGCTTTTGTAAAGACAATTATGCTGTTGTATGTTTCCAACCCGTTTTTCTGCATAGCTATGGTTATAGTCGGATTATGTATGTTATGGCTGTTTAGATAAAAGAGGATTATACACAGGCTGATTTCGTAACATGATTTCAGATTAGGCATAAGTATTATGAGCAATATTATATGTTTTAATAGTTCGGCACCAAAAGAAGAATGGCTTACCATGTCCAATCAGGGGACAGATTGTTTTTTGGAATTGATAATCAAAGCAGCCTCTGATATAGCCATGACAGAAAGTCAGAAAGATCTAATCAATTATCTAATAGAACGCAAAGATGTGAATGAAATTGCTCCGGGAACAGTTTCATTTGACATTGATGAGATGCCGTGGAATCCGCGTTCATTACATGAAGATGTAAGCTATATGCTTGGAATAATTGAGATTGCCAAAGATCCGGATTCTTGGAAACAGCTCGATTATAGCCCGAATGAGCAAATCATTATTCCATGGCTGGAAAGATTTGCCGAAATGATTAAGAAAATGGACTGGCAAATTGTTGTTTTTCTGACAGCCGTAGATTTTTCTGCGGCTGTTTTGTTATAATAAATAAAAATGATGTTTACGAATACAAATCGGGATTTGACGAGGTAAAGATGGTAATCATAATAACAGGAGCATCCCATGTCGGGAAAACGGTTCTGGCACAACGGATGCTTGAGAAAATCAAATATCCTTATTATTCCATTGACCATTTGAAGATGGGCCTTATTCGCAGCGGCAATACTGTTCTCACACCAGAAGATGATGATGAACTTACCGATTATCTTTGGCCAATCGTTCGAGAGATCATAAAGACTGCTATTGAGAATGAGCAGAATCTTATTGTTGAGGGTTGTTATATTCCTTTTGATTGGAAAAAAAGCTTTGATGAGCGGTACCTTCAGTCTATAAGATTCATTTGTCTTGCTATGTCAGATGAATATATAGATTCGCATTTTGAAGAGATAAAATCACATGGTTCTGATATCGAAACAAGGCTTGATGATTCTGATTGTACAGCTGAACAACTGAAACAAGATAATCACCAGATCATAGAAGGGTACCAATCGAATGGAGAACAGATTACTCTGATTACAGAAAACTTTGATGATTCGATAAGAGAAATTTTGGATTAACAAATTCCCATTTTGCACAGTAAGTGATTCAACAGCCGTGGAGCTGCATATCCACGGCTGTTGTTTTTGTATGGAAAATTGCAGTTTTTCTTACAGCCGTAGATTTTTCTGCGGCTGTTTTGTTATAATGATAGCAGCGATACAAATCGGGATTTGCAAGGATGAAATCAATGAAAACATATAGAAACATCTCTACAATACAGGCTGAAGCGCTTATCTTACTTCAATCCCTTATTTATGGGTTCGGGGACCCGATATCTAAGATTGCTTTTGAAGTGACA
>JAFSOW010000163.1 GCA_017443165.1 Acidaminococcaceae bacterium
ACGGTCCCTGCATTGATTTATACAGTTATTGTAACATAAAAACCGTAATAATTAAACATGCGTCAACCATGCGAGTTAGACAGGTTTTAGTACTAAAAACGGGTAGCCACCGGGTAGCCACGCGGTAGAAACCATGAGCAGTAAGTGAAAAATAATTTGCTCGTTTTTGTGCACTATAAAAACCAAAACGGCCCTTTTTGGTTGTATCTCAAAATAAAATGTACAGCCAACACATTTTAGAACCACGAGCGGTTTTAATATATTAAAACAAAAAATGGCCCCAGGCATAAAAACCTGAGGCCATCTTAGAGGTGTCATTTATGGCAGGCAGCAATAATCGCCGCGACCATACAAACAAAATATCCGTTTCTCTGCGCCTTAATTTTGAGGCGCTTTTTCTTTTCCTCTGCTGCGCACTTCTCTAAGTATAGATTGGCATTCCGCAACGATTCTTCTGCCTTCGTCAGCTGTTCCTTTGAGATAGTCAGCTCGCTCCTGAGCGTCGCTAATTCTTTCTTCGATTCGACCAGCTGCAGTTGCAGCGTTGTCAATTCCGGATTTTGCTGCGCCAATATTTGATCCAGCAGATCCAATCTCGTCTCTAACATGCTGAGCTGTGTTTCCGAAATCTGATACATTGGCTCCGGAGCGGAGGCCGACACAGTAGCCGATGCCCCCAGCAACCACCATGCAAGCAAACACGATAAGAATAAGAGTAGCAGTTTTTTCGTTTTGAGGTCGAAATCCTGAAACATCATACATTACCTTCCCTCCGCTGCCTCCATTGGTTCAGATACCACAGCGCCATACCACGCCACAGCTGACCACCGTCTACCAGTTGGCCGCCGTTATTCGGATCTGGCAGGTACCAGAGATCCCACCTCTCACACGTGGATGACGGCCCATAGTCGTCAACGTCAGCTGCTTCTGCGTGGGTCATGTAGTTATCATCGTTGATCTCCAGCCCCAGTTCCTCGGACAGGACTGCAGTCACCTGGGCCAGCGCGGTAATCTGGATGTCAGTCGGCGGTTCTGGACCTAGCCAGGCGTTGTACCCGTTCCGGGCCTCCGCACGGTACGCGCACATCAGGGCGATACCGATAGCGCCCGTGTTACGATGCCATGTATGCGCCAGGATGTCCGTAAAGTCTTCCGTGGTCAGATATACGCTGCCGTCGTGGTCTATGCAGATATGATAATCATCATACGCCTGGGAATAATGGCCGGCGGTCCAATGTGCATACACATGATGAATAATGCCGTGGAAGTCCGCTGCGATGTCCCGCAGTTCTTCCAGCGTGACCCTATAGCAGTTTTCTAATGGAACGTATGCCATATTACTTCTCCTTTTTAGGCGGCGCAATCCTATCCATCAACGCATCGATAAATCGTTGGACATATTCGGATACGCCCTTATATCCCAAGTCAATCAAATTTTCATTCAACGAACTGACCTCTATCAGGAACAGCACGGTGCAGATGATGCCCGGAAAAACATTCTTAGGTATTACATCTACCCCGAACAGGTGAATCTCCGGCATCCATTGTCCCATACCGAAAAAGATGATTAGGGCCAGTGAGTACACAATGAGCTTTTCCACGATGCGGCCAAATGCTCGGGAGGATAAGTATTCCTCGCACCAGGTCTCATTTTTAAAGAACTGCACTATTACCCTGCTCATTTTTATCAGCCGGATGTCTGATTCTTCTGAATCATGATCCATGATATAACGTTTGCAAATAACATCCCATTTTGTAACAGTGTCAAACGCCACCATCAGGAACGTCAGGAACAGAACAGGCCAAAAATTATTTCCACAAATAGTGACGCCAACGCCATAAATAATAGTAGCGGCTGCCCATAAGTCGAAGTTGGCCAACCGCTCCAAGAAGGATTTTAGAACGCTCATTTTATTCCTCCGACGGCCAGACGATTGATTCAACCTCGCTCACGGTGGTGGCTGCATTAACAGCTTCTTTTAATTCCCGATATATTATATGCAGCGCGTTAGACCGGACGGCTGCGGATGCTATGACGCCGCGCAGAGCATCAGCATTAACTTCCACGACCTGGTTATCTGCGCATGTCCAGCCGATGGTTCCGTGCGTCTGATCCAGCGCAATGATGGCAGCATTGATGCGGTCAAAACTCTTGGTGTCAAAATCATACAGGTGGTCAATGTACTGTACCGGTTCCAGTTCTTTTTCATCCCGGATGCCTTTCAGCTCGGCGATCTTGGCGGCCTTCACGTCTTCCAGGGGCGGAACGTAAGGCGGCTCATCCTCGAAGTGATCGTCTACATAGATTTTGTTGTTGGCAAATTCGTCGAAATAATCATCCCCGCCCTGCAGGTAGGTGTCGCCGGGGTATTCCGCCTCGGCCTTTTCCATCAGCTCTTCCATCGTCTTACCATGGATGCCCAGCAAAAATGTTGCCTTGCGTTTGCCTGATTCGTCTAAAATAAACAGGTATGTGTTGTTCATATCTTTCATCCTTTCTTTGGAGGTAATAAAATGAGACTACCAAACGGATACGGGAGCATTGTGAAGCTGTCCGGCAACCGCAGGCGGCCGTATATGGTCAGAAAAACAATCGGCTATGATAAGAATAACCGGCAGATCTATTCAATACTTGGGTATCACGCTACCCGTGACGATGCTCTTATTGCGCTGGCCCACTATAACCAGGAGGATGTCCCCGTGGTAGGCATAACGCTGGCGAAAGTGTTCCAGGCATGGTTTCCAATGCACTCAAAATTGGTGTCGGAATCAACCGTGGAGAGTTACCAAAATTCATACAATCACCTGCTCCCTATCATGCCCATGCCCATCGATAAAATAAAATACCGCCATATACAAGCTATCATTGATAAGATGCGCTCTGACGGTCTGTCTTATTCGTCGTGTAAAAAGGTCCGGAGCCTGGTTAACATGCTTTTTGATTACGCTGCCATTAATGAATGGTGCAGCAAAAGCTACGGCCACCATTTACAGCTGGGAACCAATACGCCCGTCCATCCGCACAAACCGTTTACCAGGAGACAGATCAACAAGGTCTGGACCTGCGGCCTTCCGGAAGCCGACATTGTCCTTCTCCTGCTTTACACCGGAATGCGTTCCAAAGAATTGCGAATGCTGCAGAAAAAGAACGTGAACCGGAAGCAGAAGTATTTCGACATTGTGGAGTCCAAAACCAAAGCCGGCGTTCGGATCGTACCCATCCATCCGCGGATCCAGCCCATCGTGGACCGGTTACTGCAGCAGGATGGTAAATATCTGCTGGGCCCGGAACTGTCCTATGCCCAACTGTCAACAAAATTCAACAATGTCATGGCTGCCATCCACGCCAAACACACTACCCATGATTGCCGGCACACCGTGGCAACTTTGCTGGATGCTGCCGACGCAAACCCCAACGCCGTCCGGATGATACTCGGCCACGCTGGTGGTAATGTTACAGATGCGGTTTACACCCACAAATCCCTGCCGCAGCTGCGCCGGGCGATACAGTGTTTGCGCTGACTGTTGCCTTTGCGATACTTAACCGGATAATACAAAACCGCCCAAACGCCGATGGTTGAGCGGTTCTTCGTGTTACTTATTTGTTACTTATTCGTTGAAATTCAGCGTAAAACTCAGCGTTTCAGCGCAATCCTGTTACCCAGGGGGGAACCGCCTCAA
>JAFSOW010000017.1 GCA_017443165.1 Acidaminococcaceae bacterium
GCCGATTTCATTGTTGAAATTCGCCTGGGTCTTTACTACGTTGTACCGGGATGAAAGCACCGCTGCCACCATATCCTTGGTAGATGTTTTCCCGTTGGAACCGGTAATTGCCACGACTTTCAGATTGGGGAATTTCATACGGTACGCGTGGGCGATGTCCTGATAGCCTTTTAAAGTATCTTTTACATATATGACAGGAATCCCTTCCACGTCTACCTTCCGGGATGCAAGGATGCCCGCCGCGCCGTTTTCCGCCGCTTTTATCACATAGGCGTGGCCGTCAAAGTTATCGCCTTTTAAGGCAATAAACAGCTCCCCGTTTTTTATGGTGCGTGTATCCGTATTGATTCCGGTAAAATCCGGATTACCGGAAAAATCGCAATTGCCGCCCGTAGCAGCTACAATTTCCTGTAATGTAATCATGCTTTTTTTCCTTTCCAGTACTCTTCCACCACTTCTTTATCGTCAAAATGGATTGTCCTGTCTTTCAGTATCTGAGAGTTTTCATGGCCTTTTCCGGCAATCATGATTACATCCTGATTTCCTGCATGGGCCAGCGCATAATGAATAGCTTCCTTCCTGTCGGCTATCCGTGTTACCGTTTTCCCCGCCGGTACAGGTTTTAAAGCCACTTCGATCTGATCGATTATTTTTTCCGGGTCTTCACTGCGGGGGTTATCTGAAGTAACAACCACGTCATCCGCCAGCTGCAGGGCTATGCTGCCCATGATGGGGCGCTTCTTGTTGTCCCGGTCGCCGCCACAGCCGAACACCGCCCACAGGCGTCCTTTGGTAATCAGGCGCGCCGTATTCAGAACGTTCTCAAGTCCATCCGGTGTGTGGGCATAATCCACGATTACCGTGTACGGCTGGCCCGCTTCCACCAACTGGAATCGCCCCGGCACCCCGGCAAAACCGTTCAGCACCTTTTCGATTTCGACTTTGTCGATTTTTTCTGCCAGCAGGGCGCCCACTGCGCACATCACGTTGTAAACATTGAACTTACCAGTAATATTTAAATGCAGATCCATATCCCCCGCCGGCGTGTGCAGGCACAGATGCATGCCCTTGGCGCCCACTTCATAAGCAAGCGGATAAATATCGTTCTCTTTTCCCATGCCATAAGTAAGATACGCCGCTTTCGTCCGCGCTTCTATAATCTTACTGGCAGGTTCGTCCGCATTAAACACCGCCGTCTTGTTTGGTTTTTCTCCGTCCGTCAGATGTTCAAATAGCAGACTCTTGGCATCCCGGTAGGCTTCCATGGTTTTGTGGAAGTCCAGGTGATCTTCCGTGATATTGGTCAGCACCGCCGTGTCGTATTCGATACCGGCCACGCGTTTCAGCGCCAGCGCATGGGAAGATACTTCCATCACCACATACCGGCAGCCCGCTTCTTTCATGCGGTACAGGAATTTCTGCAAATCCACTACGTCCGGAGTAGTGTTATGTGATACGATAGATTCTTCGTCAATCAACACGTTGATGGTACCAATCATGCCACATTTGAATCCGGCGCTTTTTAATACCTGCCGGATGATGTTTGTGCTGGTGGTCTTACCGTTTGTCCCGGTCACGCCAATCATACGCATGGTCTTGCCGGGATAGTCAAAAAAGAATGGCGCGATGATTTCCATTGCTTCACGCACATCCTTAACCTGTAGCAGCGTTAATCCTTCTGGAATTACAGCAGGAACATCTTCTACCAGGGCGGCGGCTGCCCCCGCTTCTGCTGCTTTTCCCAGAAATCTGTGTCCGTCCACATGGGCGCCCTTTAAAGCGATGAACAGGCTTCCCTGCTGCACGACGCGGGAATCTGCCGTGATATCCGTCACCGTTTTGTCCGTTGTACCTATTACATTTACTTCGGGCAGCAACTCAATCAACTGTTGTAATTTTTTCTGCATAGCACACTCCCCCTTAAATTGAAACGGCAGCCTGTAAAGGCTGCCTCTCAAAATTCTTTTTTCATTCTTACGCAAAATTTTAAAAGGCTATGATAAGTTCAAGACATGTTACTGTCTTATCTTAACACTAACCTACTGATTGACGGCTTTGACATAAATGTTGCTGCGGGCCACTTTCATTCCCAACTGCTTCTCTGCGATTGAAGTAATGCGTTCCGGTCCTTTCAGCTGATCCACCTCGATTTTCAGTTCGGCATTCTTGGCTATCAACTGGGATTCCTGGGTTTGCAGTTTGATCAGATGATTGCCCGCGCTCACCAGAGCGGCGCTACGCATAACCGTAGCGAAATACATTGCCAGCACCAGCCCCACTGTAACAAACAAACGGCGTCGGAACAGTTTATAGTTGGCCTTACGGATGCGTTGGCGGCGCTGTTCCAGTTCATTAAGCTCTCTGAGCCGCTCCTGCTCCGACTGCGCCCATTGGTCCTCATAATTGTACTTTCTAGCTAACATATGCTTTTGCCTGCCTTTTTATATAATACTTCTGTCTGAAGATTCCTTCTTTGTCTGGTCAACCCGTTATAACTTTTCCGCAAAACGCAACCTTGCGCTTCTTGCCCTTGGGTTCATTGCTACTTCCTTATCCCCGGGGACCAGGCTGCCCGGTTTGCTAATCAGCGGTTTCATTCCACACACACAGGGCATATGAGGCGGACAGATACATCCTCTTGCCAGCTGGACCAGTTTCTGCTTTACAATCCTGTCTTCCAATGACTGGAACGTGATGACTCCGATTCGTCCGCCAGGCCGTAGCGCATTTACCGCATCCTCCACTACCTGATCAAGGATGTTCAGTTCATCATTCACTTCAATCCGCAGAGCCTGAAAGGTTCTCTTTGCCGGATGGGGGCCTTCTTTACGGGCTCCTTTGGGAATCGCTTTTTTTATAACTTCTACCAGTTCACCGGTAGTATGCAGCGGCTTTTTCTGCCGCTCCGCTACAATAAACTGCGCAATCCGTTTCGCCCACCGTTCTTCCCCATACCGCCAGATCAGTCCGGCGAGTTCTGCTTCGCTGTACATATTTACGATGGTATCCGCGGTCAGTGTGCTTTCCTGGTTCATCCGCATATCCAGCGGACCTTCATGCATGTAGGAAAAGCCCCGTTCCGGCGTATCCAATTGATAGGAAGATACTCCCAAATCAAAGAGGATGCCTGTAACCTTTTCTACGTCCAGTTTATGCAAAACTTCTTTCAACTCTTTAAAGTTGGACCTTACGATCTCTACTATGCACTGTGCGTCTTTTAGCCGTTCTTTCGCCGCAGCCAGCGCATCATCATCCTGATCGATACCAATCAGCCGTCCTTTATCCGACAGTCGTGCAACAATTTCAGAAGAATGACCTGCCCCGCCCAGCGTGCAGTCCACATAAATGCCGTCCGGATCTGTAACCAGCCAGTCTATACATTCTTTCAGAAGAACACTTACATGAGCAAATTCCATAAACGCCTCATCAAATGTCCAGATTCAGGTCGTCAAGACCTTCCTCTATCATCTGTTCTGCAGCTGCATTTCGCTCCTGCCACCTCTCTGCAGACCAGATTTCCGCTTTGTCGCCTACACCGACTATTACGGTATCCTTATTGATACCTGCGTGTTCCCGCAGGCTGGCACTCAGCAGCACGCGCCCCTGCTTATCGCAGGAAAATTCATCAGCGCCGGAGAAGAAAAATCGTTTAATATCCCGGTTCTTTTTCTGCCCCATGGACAACGCGTTCAACTTGTCCGAAAACAGTTTCCACTGTTCTTCGTCATATATCATCAGGCAATGATCAAATCCTTTGCTGATGAAAAAGCGCTTTCCCAAAACATCCCGTAATTTGGCAGGAATGAAGAGACGACCTTTGTCGTCTAAAGAATGCCGGTACTCACCCAGGAACATTTTCTTCACCCCTTTGCCCCACATTTCACCACTTTTCACCATTATACAGGTATTCCCCTTATTTTGCAATACTTTTATTGATGTTTTTTGAAAAAAGAATGAATTTTTATTTCCTGTCTTTTCCTTTTCATACAACAATGCTATAATATCACTGCAATAATATTATTACGAGGTGAACAAAATGGAAGAAAAAGACGTTAAAAACACTGCTGACGTGATTACGGCAGACACCAATATTATCGAAGCCGTTCAGGCGCATCCGGAGATTATGCAGGTATTTGCCGATTACGGTCTGGGCTGCATAGGCTGTATGGCTGCCCAGTTCGAAACCATCGGTGAAGGTGCCGGTGCCCATGGTCTGGATGTGCCCGCTCTGATCAAAGACATCAACGAATGCATCAAAGATAACGCGGCAAAATAGTACGTAATTCGCAGCAACACAAAATCGGCTGTACCCTTTCAGGTACAGCCGTTTTTATGTTGAAACTAATGGGCTAAATACTTAGCGGTCTGCTATTCCCGACAAACCGCTTTTGTATGCCGAACTGTTACGGATTTATGTTTTCTCTTTTCCTCTGTCCTGCATTTCTTTCCACAACTGCTCTGCCGTTTTCTTCAGTACCGGATGTACCATGTGCGGTGCAATCTGCACCAGTGGGCGCAGCACAAAATCCCGGTTCTGCATATCCGGATGAGGCACTTTCAATTCGGGCAGTTCAATGATCCGGTCGTCATACAACAGCAGGTCCAAATCGATATTCCGCTCTCCCCAGCGGCGGACTCGTTTCCGGCCCATCTCCCGTTCAGTCTGCAATAAAATCTGCAACAACTCTGCCGGAGATTTATCCGTTTCTATTTCCGCCACAGCATTCAGAAAGTCCGGCTGGTCCACTACGCCATAGGGTGCAGTCGAAATAAAACCGGAAACCCGGCAGACCGTTATGCCTTTTTTAGTCAAACGCCGCAGGGCTTCTTTCAGATTATTCTCTTTGTCTCCCAGGTTGCTGCCTAGCGCAATATAAATTGCCATAACCATTCCTTAGTCAGATTGCTTCCGCATAACCGCAGAAGCTGCAGCTTACAAACAAAATAAAAGTTAAGACGCAAAAAACTCTACACTTTCCGGATGGCTTCCAGCATGCGAATCAGCCGCACATTCTCCTTAACGTCATGCACACGTATCAGACTGGCTCCGGCATATACAGCAGAAGCCGTGACTGCCAACGTTCCTTCCAGCCGTTCTTCCGGCGGAAGAGTCTGCTTTAGTCCCAAAACATTGCCGATTGTAGCCTTGCGCGATGCCGCCATTAGGACTGGATACGAATTTACGGTAAGGGCGTTCAGATTCTGCATCAGCCTCAGGTTCTGTTCATCATTTTTGGCAAAGCCGATGCCCGGGTCCAGAATGATTTTATCCGGACCGATCTGCCTCTCCTGCAAAAGAGCAGCCCTGTTCACCAGGTATTCCGTCACTTCCTGTACCACGTTCTTATATTCGCACTGTTGCTGCATATCTTTGGACGTGCCTCTGCGATGCATTAAAATAATGGGCGCTTTGGCTTCCGCCACTACATCCATCATCGCATCGTCTGCCGTCATGGCGCTGATATCATTGATGATATCGCCCCCGCACTCCAAGGCTTCCTTTGCCAATTGAGCGCGATACGTATCTACAGACACAATACTTTCCGGAAATCTCTTTTTGATTTCCGCCACCGCAGGCAGCACCCGCTGCCGTTCTTCCTCCGGGGTAACCGGATCGCTGCCGGGCCGGGTAGATTCTCCGCCGATATCCAATA
>JAFSOW010000164.1 GCA_017443165.1 Acidaminococcaceae bacterium
ACTGTCAGGAGATAATCTATTTAAAACCTTACAACGGATATCCGCTTTGCCTGTTATACCTGCTTTGTCTGTTTTATCCGCTTTGCCTGCAATAAATGAAACTTGCATGAACAGGTTCCGGTTGCAAAGGAACGCGCGTTTTTGCTATAATTATAAGCAGCAGATCTACAGAAAGGGGATGACGGATATGGCGGATCAGAACAAGAAACCTACTATAAAAAACAAAGGAGTCATCGTAGACCTGTTTTGTCTATGGCTCGCTTTGACCGCGCTTTCCTGCGCTGCGATAAATCTTCATCTCACGCTGAACAAACTGGAACCAAAAAAAGAAGAAGAACGCACGTAACCCTGAACTCTTCAAAGAAGGCACTGAATCACCGGCCACATCCGGCCCCGGTTTTCCGGGAGGAAGTGAGCGTTGATTCATGCCTTCTTTTTTTTATGATTTCATTTATCCGGCAACACAACAGATTTTCAGACGCTTCGCAGCATATTTACAACCACAGGATGATTCACTTAATCCCTGCAGGGGCAACCGTCGCCACAATTATCCAGGCAATTCCAGCAGGCATTGCTACCGCCGGCAACACTCTTCAGCGCTTTTTCGTCCAGCTCAATGTCGGCAAGTTCCGCCAGATAGGCTTCTGCTTCGGCTTTGGTAATTTCAGCGCCTTCGGCCTTTGCCAGCGCCATTAAGTCTTCCGCGGTTTTACATTGCATGGCCTTTGCGATCATTTCTTTTGTGAAGCCGTTTTTGTTAACCGGCATGATGAAATCCTCCTCATAAGAAAATGCTTAATTGAAATATAGCCAGTTATTTTTTCAAACCTGACACCTGTTTATTTCTTCAACCCTGAAAATTTCTCTTAATTGCTCAACGTCCAGCAGCTGGTGCCTTCCAATGTGCAAGTGCCGCCCGCTACGTTCCGCAGCGCTTTTTCGTCCAGCTCAACGTCGGCCAGTTCCGCGAAATAGGCTTCCGCTTCGTCTTTCGTAATCTCAAACCCTTCCGCCTTTGCCAGCGCCATCAGCTCGTCGACAGTCTTGCACTGCATAGCCTTCGCAATCATTTCTGTTGTCAGTTCATTTTTGTTGATCGGCATAATTTTCCCCTCCTCATTATAACGCTTCAAGCGGTTCCATATCCGTTTTTCCAGTTCTTCGTTTTCTGCGGAAAAATCCGACTGCCGGAAAAGTCTGTCCATTTCATCCATTCGGATTTCCCCCTTTCCTGAATTCTGTACGTTACCTGTTCAATTATAACCTGTTCAATTATATATACGAATCTTATCCCGTAAAATTGACAGGCTTTATAGAAATTTTAAAAACTATTATGAATTCCCGTCCAGCTTCCTGCATTTTTCCAGCAGGCGATGGTAACGCTGGCTGACAGCTACCGGATTCAGGCCCATCAGTTCCCCGATTTCCGCATTCGTCATATCCAGTTCATACCGGAGCGCCAAAAACGCCCGTTCCTCTTCGGAAAGCTGCTGCAGGATACGGTATGCCCGGCGGTTGACCGGCTGTTCCGGCTCCCATTCCCCTTCTTTTTCCCGGAGCAGTTCCGCGGCAGGAAACTCTTTGCGCCGGTACGCCTTGCGGCAGTAATTTTCCACGGCATTATGGGTAATCCGGTTAATCCATGTGCCGACGCTGCCCCGTTTCGGATCATAACACGGTAAATTTTGCAGCAAAACAAGGAATACTTCCGCCGTCGCATCCTCTGCTTCCTCCCGGTGCAGAAGACGGCTGAACGCGTAGTTGTACACGCGGCGGTAATATTCCCGGTAAATTTCTGTAAAAGATAACTCGCTTTCCCGTTTTGTATTAATCACCCGAATCATGATCATCCACTTCTGATATAAAAATTCCAATTCCTTCTTTAACTATTATATACGAAATCGCAATTTCATACCATAAGAGCATGGAAAAAAATAACAGCCGCAGAAAAATCTGTGGCTGTCAGCATAATTATTCCCTTAACATAGTATGTGTTTTTTACACAAAGCCGTCTCTTAATAATTTCCAATAAATTCCAGCAAACCCTTAATTTCTGTCAGCTTATCTTCCAACGGCCCGCAGCGCAATCCTTTATCGGAAACGAGGAGAGCCTTCGGGAACCGTTCCCACTCAATCGCACTGACTCCCCTGATTTCGTTATTGTAAAACCGCATCGCGTCCCCGCGCAGAAATTTTACTAAAAAACCCAGGAGCACCTCGGATATATCCGCATCCAGGACATTGCCGTACAGCTGCGCCCCGTCGCTGTTTCCCAGAAACGCCGAGGCCACGTCCACCGTGCCCGATCCCAGGTTCTCGATCAGCGGTTTTACGTTCCAGTACAGCAGATAGACCGGACTGCCGCCTTCCGCCAGTTTTCTTGCGCTGAGATACACCCCCAGCGCGCTGCACTGTTCCACCGCTTTCGCTTTTGCTTCCACCTCAGGCACCGTCGCCGTCTGTTCCCGCACATAGTCTCGTATGGCCTGCGCATCGGTCGGGCTGACTTCGTCAAGGAAGCGCAAAATAACATTCAGTTCGCCGGATATGAAATCCTCATAAGTCTGACTTCCGACAAACGACTTGTAAATTTTTCTTTCATTGCTGGCAACGCCGATCAGGAATTCCACGCGGTCCGCAGCTCCGTTCCGGTAGGCCTCATACACATCTGCGGGAATCAGTCTGCCGTCACGGACCGGCCCGGACAGAAACAGGCCCATCAGAAGTTTTTGCGACGCTTGCTTCAACTGTTCCGTGGAAAGCTGCATCAGTTCTTCCATGGTCGCCGTCGAAGTTTCCTGCAACAGCTTCTTTGCCAGGAGTCTCGACATTTCCGGCGAATCGTTCGCCGCCATGGGATTGCCGTGGAACACAAAGGCTTTCCGGAACAGGCCCTTCGCCTGTTCGCAGGCCGCCAGCAGACTGATGGAGGTGGCGCCGGACTCAAAACCCATCACGGTAATCCGGTCGGGGTCGCCGCCGAAAGCCGCTATGTTTTCTTTGATCCATCGCAACGCCGCAATCTGGTCAAGGAGTCCCAGGTTTAAGGCATCGGGATACGCTTCCCCGCCGGGGACCTCCGAGAAATCAATGAAACCGAAGAGACCGAGACGGAAATTAAAGCTGACGCCCACAACGTCCTGACAGGTGCGGATCAGATTAGTTCCATCCATCAGCGGATCGGCAGACCCGCCGTAAGCAAAATCGCCGTGGTGGAACAGCACGATGACCGGCTTTTTCCGGTCCGTCTTTTTACTGCCCACACAAATATTCAGCGTCAGGCAGTCCTCGCTTTGCCTGTGATGTTTTTAAATCGATCCTTCGTGATCCACCTGTATCGCGGATGCGCCGAGGTGCTGCGCCTCAAATACAGCTTCTGATTCCGGCAGGGGTTCGGGCGCTTTCCACCTGCGCTCCCCCACCGGAGGCTTTGCATAGGGAATTCCCGAATAGTAAATGATGTTCTTCTCTTTAACACCGACATACGTCCCGGTTTTTGTCTTTACCGCCAGGCCGGTGTCATAGGCGCCGCGGATGGGCCGGTTCTGCCGGTTCACTTCGTCCAGGTCGATGGTTTTCAGCGCTTCGTCAAACACAAAGCCGCTGCTCCCGTCTCCGTATTGCCTGCGGACTTTCCGGATACGGTACCAGCGGACAGCCATACTTAACAAAAATCCCAGAACCGGGAAGGCGATGACGCTCCTGTACTGTACCAGCAGATGCCCGAGCATGGAGACTCCCAGCCATGACATGGCGATATGCTGAACCGCCAGAAAGATAATGATGAACAGGGCAAAAGCTATGAACCGGTATGCCGGTTTCTTCTGTATGGCCCTGCTGAAAATGATTCTGCCAACCACACAATCCATCGCAAATCCGGTCACAAGGCAGATCGCCAGGCACTGCCATTCCGGCCAGCCCAGCAGCTTCGGAATTTCATAGCCCAGTCCATACCCAAGCGCCGAGACGAAGGCTATCATGAGATCATCAACCGTTACTATTTTTTTCATGCTTCACCAGCATTATTGTCTCTGTGAACATACTTGCATCGTAAAAACCGCAATTGAGCCAGCCGTTTCAATTCCATTTCCAGGAATCACTGTAGCCGATATGCTTTTGCTTCATATACGGCTTCATCGTTTCCCAGACGGCTTTCAAAACCGGCCTTTCGTTTTTGGAAGGGGAATACTCCCACTGGTCGGCGGATTTTTCATAAAACGCCCCCACCATGGTATCGTTTTGGGACTCGAAACCGTAGATGACAGTCCGTTCCAGGGAACCGTCGCTTTCACGGACCGCCTTTACCGATACCCGGTAATCCATTCCCGTCGGAAGATTTGCCGCGTTAATGCTGTCCGAATCCAGGTAAAAGATACGGCCGTCGTGGGAACAGCACCACACATCCGCAGCCAGGGATACGCCCGGCAGACACAGGGCACCGGCCGCGAAAACGGAAACTGCCAGAACCAGAATTTTTAAAACTCTTCCTATGTACATGATAACCTCCTGTTATCTACATGACTGCCATCAACACATTCAGCATTGTTTCATCAATCACGTCTGTCTTATATTTTTTCCATCGACCGCAGGCAGTTTCTGTTGTTTGCAATTTGCAAGCAACCGGGCATTCCTCCTTTACGCCCCTTGTCCGTCCAGATAC
>JAFSOW010000165.1 GCA_017443165.1 Acidaminococcaceae bacterium
TCCCTGAACTTTTTCATGACACGGTCACGCTGGGCCTGGGATAAATCCCCATGCAGTCCTTCCGCTATATATCCTCTGCTTCCCAACGATGCCGTCAAATCATCAACACCCCGTTTGGTGCGGCAGAAGATGATGCTTTTTCCTTCGATACCCGCATCCAGCAGACGGGAAATTCCTTCGATTTTATCACGGGTCTCAAAATAATACTGATCAATCAGAGGCACCGTGATTTCTTCTTTACTCACCGTTACTATCTGGGGAGCCCGCATGTATTTTTTGGTCAGGCTAAGGATCGGACGGGGCATGGTCGCGGAAAACAGCATGGTCTGCCGTTCAGACGGAACGCTCGCCATGATTTCTTCCATGTCTTCAACAAAACCCATGTCCAGCATTTCATCCGCTTCGTCCAGAACAAGGTAGCGGACATAGTTCAGCTTGATTGTCCCCCGGCGGATATGATCCAGCAAGCGTCCCGGCGTGCCGATGACGATCTGCACACCGCTCTTCAGGGCGCGAATCTGCCGTTCAATAGGCTGGCCGCCGTAAACGGGAACTACTTTGATGCGTTTATTAAAGCCAATCTTCGCGATTTCTTCCGCAATCTGGATTGCCAGTTCACGGGTGGGGCTCATAATCAGCGCCTGAATATGCCGGCGGTCTTCAATCCCCTGGATAATGGGAATGCCAAACGCAGCCGTTTTCCCTGTGCCGGTCTGTGCCTGCCCGATTATATCCCTGCCTTCCAGCAATAAAGGAATTGCCTGCTGCTGGATCGGCGACGGCTCTTCAAACCCCATCTCCTTTAAGGCAGCAACAACACGCTTTTCCAGTACCAATTCTCCAAAACTATCTGTCTGCATCATGGTCATCAGTGGTTTCCTCCAAATCATTCTGTGCCGTATATTCTTTCAGCCGGTCCAGCGCCAATCCCAAAGCGGTCAAAGCCGCCCTCTGTTTGATTTGTGTACGTGTCCCGGTAAAATTATATTTCCGGCACGACGCGCCATTTTCATCCGCAACAGCTATATAAACAAGCCCCACCGGTTTCCTGCGGGTTCCCCCGCCGGGCCCGGCCAGCCCCGTAATGCTCACCGCCATATCGGAGCCGATTACGTTCCGTACGCCTTCGGCCATTTCCAGGGCAGCCTCTTCACTCACCGCGCCTTTTTTTGAAAGCGTGGTTTTACTGACGTTGATCACCAGGTTTTTCACTTCGTTTGTATACGAAATCACAGAACCTTTCACATACTCCGAACTGCCTGGCACATCGGTCATCAGGCTGGATGCCAGTCCGCCGGTACAGGATTCCGCAAACGCGATTGTCTGTTTCCTGGTTAAAAGCTCTTTCCCCAACACTTCAGGCAGGGTGTCTCCGTCATAACCGTAAACATATGGCCCGATGATCTTTTCCACCCGTTCCTGCATGGCAGCAATCAGCGCGTCCGCCTCCTCCGCGGAAGAAGCTTTGGCCGTCAGCCGCACCAGTATTTCCCCGTGCCTCGCATAGAGGGCGATAGTAGGATTCGACTGGTGGACAATAATGTCGTCCAGCATCTCGGCCAGATTCGACTCGCCGATGCCCCGTACCTTCAGTGTATGGGATTTGATAATTCCCAAATGGGGAAAGCGCTGTTCAAAATACGGGAATAATTCCTGTTCGCAAACATGCTGTAACTCAAAAGGCGGTCCCGGAAGCATGATGAATGTGGTACTTCCATGCTCGAGTACAAGCCCCGGAGCTGTTCCCACCGCGTTATGCAAAACAATGGCGCCACTGGGAACCAGGGCCTGTTTTTCGTTATTAGACGCAATACAGATGTTCCGTCTGGATAACAGGTCGTGGATATGGTTCCACACTTCCAGATTCATATACATATCTACGCCGCAATATTCCGCAACCAGTTCCTTGGTAATATCACCCCGGGTAGGTCCCAGCCCTCCGCTGGTGATGACGATATCAGCACGCCCGGCAGCAATATCCAGCACCTCTTTCATGCGCGCCGGATTATCTCCTACTGTGGTCTGATACAATACATCAAACCCGCGAAGATTTAATTCCTGTGCCAGCCAGGTAAAGTTCGTGTTTAAAATTTCCCCCAGAAGAAGTTCCGTACCGGTTGTGATAACCTCTACTTTCAATTGACTCCCTCCCCATGCGTTGCTCTATTATTTCATAATTGCGGTTAAGGGACAAAAGAATGTATACAAAACCGAACCGCATAATAAAATAGCATAATGCATTTTCATTGTCAATGACACAATAAATACTAGTATTCAATCCACAGACTACAGTCGGGAAGCTACTACTTCGTAGGCAAATCCCTGTTCAATCCTGACTCTGATAAAATCTCCCGGCTTCAGTCCTGCGGCGTTTTCCACAAAAATACTTCCGTCGATATCCGGTGCTTCCCGGTAGCTGCGGGCAACGGCAAGGTTTTCTTCCCCTTCTTCATACCCTTCCACAACCACTTCCAGTTCCCTGTCTTCCATGGCCCGGTGGGTCTCTTCCGAAATCCCTGCCTGTATCGCCATCAGTTCATCATAGCGATCCTGTTTAACTTCTTCCGGAATCTGGTCCGGCATAGCGGCCGCCGCCGTATTTTCTTCCCGGGAGTACTGGAACACGCCTGCATTCTCAAATTTCTGTTCAACCACAAATTCTTTCAGAATCGCGAAGTCTTCCTCTGTTTCACCGGGAAAACCCACAATAAAGGTCGTGCGTATTACAATATCCGGGATGCGTTCCCGCAACTTTTTCAAAAGGTTTTTCGTTTCTTCCAACTTATCCCGGCGCCGCATGGCGTGCAACAGCCGGTCGCTGGCATGCTGCAGCGGCAGGTCCACGTAATGGCATACCTTGGGCAGCGTGGCATACGCTTCAATCAACTCATCCGTAAACGTATTGGGATAGGAATATAATACGCGAATCCATTTCAAGCCGGGAATATCGTTCAAATCACGCAACAGTTCAGCCAGGCGCAGCTTTCCGTACAAATCCTGTCCGTAACGCGTAGTATCCTGGGCAATAACCACCAGTTCCTTTACGCCCCGGTCTGCCAGATCTTTTGCCTCAGCCATAACCTGCTCGTAAGGTTTGCTGGTATAACGGCCCCGGATCAGGGGAATTGCGCAGAACGAGCAGAAATTGTCACAGCCTTCCGCGATTTTCAGATAGGCCAGATACGGAGGCGTCGTCAATTTACGGGGATCCGCCTGTATTTCTTTCCCCTGAGGCAAACCGGACCCGGATAAGGAAACTTTCAGAGTCTGCCCGGCTCCAGGCAATGGCAGAAGATCATCGTCTTTCAGATGCATGACCCGTTCCCCCTGCATCACCCGGTCAATCACCCGGTCGATGTCTTTAAATACATTCGTCCCCACAAGGGCGTCTATTTCCGGCATATCCCGGAACAAATCCTGCGCATAGCGTTGGGCCAGACATCCGGTCACGATCAGATGCCTGCAACAGCCTTCTGTTTTATAAGCTGCCATGGAAAGAATTGTTTCAATAGATTCCTGTTTGGCAGATTCAATAAAACCACAGGTGTTCACAATAATGATTTCCGCCGCTTCGGGATCATTTGTAATCTCAATGTCGTATTTTTCAATGATGCCCAGCATGACTTCGGAATCAACCAGATTCTTCGGGCACCCCAAACTGATCAGCCCCAGTTTCATTTTGCATCCTCCCCGGCATCCGCCAAACGGATTTCCCTGAGCCAGTCCGCCGCTAACTGTTCCAGCGCCTGCCCGCTTTTGTAAAATGTATTGGTCCACAAGACATCCCTGTTTACAGCCTGTCCGTTTTCCCCTTTCGGCAATACCGGCAGATAGCCGCTGCGGGTCGTCATAAGGAGCGTCCTTGCTTCGGAAGAACGTAAAGACCAGTCAATGAACGCTATAGTTTCTTTTTGTCTTTTGCTGTGTTGTAACAATCCGATGCCAAACAAATTCACCGGAGTTCCTTCTTCCGGAATCAGAATATAAGCCGGAAAATCATTCTGCAGATATTTGAACACATGGCTCCGCCGGGTAATCGCGATATCGGCATCACCGGTAGCAGCCATGCGGACCGGGGTGATGGGGAACTTCGCGAATTGCCTAATCAGGGGGCGGATCTGTCTGAGATAGGCTATACATTCATCCTGGCCCATCCTGGACGACATGGCAGCCAGGAACAGCACCGTGGATTCGTTGTCACTGAGATTTTCCATGACAATCCGCGCGTCCTTCTGCCCCGGTACGTCAGACCAGTGCAAAAGCTGTTGCTGCCCAACCTTTCGGGAATAAGCCTGGTTGACCAGCAAAACCGCCGGATCGTAAAACAGAGTGACCCATTGTTCTTCTTTATCTTTCAACTCTGCCGGCAGCAGGTCGGCAAATTCCGCATGGATTTTCTGCAGGGAACCGGCAGCCGCTTTTTGCTGCAGCAAAGTTGATCCGCTGATGATACAGTCCGCCTGTTCCAGTTCATCCTCTTTATCCGAAACGACAAATGCAATCTTTTTATCCTGCGGCAGGCTTTCGGCAAACCTTCCGCACAGCGCTGCAACAAACGTTTTATCCAGCGTCGTATAAACTTTTACTGTTTGCGCCGGTCCGGCAACATTGAATCTACTGCAACCTGCCAATAGAAACAGCAGACAGGCCAGGACCGTGAATATCAATTTTCTGCTCATTACTTCATCACATTGCAAACCGTTTAACATAAGGCTTGTTGATTAATTCGCGTAAACTCTATTAAGAAGCGGTCCTTACTGTTTTCTCCTGGCCGGCTTCTTCCCTTTTCCTGATTTCAGCGTACCCGTTGTACGGAAACGTTCCTCCCGGATCAGGCAGCGGGGCCCGTCGCCGATGAGGTCTGTGCGCCCGCCCTCTTTTAATGCTTCCGCGACCAGAGCCCGGTTCCGCGGATTACGGTACTGCATGAGGGCACGCTGCATGGCTTTATGGTGAGGATTATGCACAGTATACACTTTTTCTCCCGTAAAGGGATTTATACCGGAATAATACATAGCAGTGGACGCGCTGCCCGGCGTGGGAATAAAATCCTGCACCTGTTCCGGATAACGGCCCGTGTCACGCAAAAACTCCGCCAGTTCAATGGCGTTCGTCAGCGTACAGCCGGGATGGCTGGAAATAAAATACGGGACCAGGTACTGTTCCTTGCCGATTTCCTTATTCTTTTGCATAAAGGCTTTGACAAATTTCAGATACACTTCTTTTCCGGGCTTGCCCATATGCTTCAATGTTGCATTCGCAACATGCTCGGGAGCGATCTTTAGCTGGCCGCTTACATGATGCCGGCACAGTTCATCCAGAAACTGCTGTTTGTTTTCCGCCAGCAGGTAATCGTAACGGATGCCGGAGCGGATAAACACTTTTTTTACTCCCGGAAGCGCGCGTAATTCACGCAGTAATTGAATGTAATCGCTGTGGTCTGCGTCCAGATTGGGACAAGGTTTGGGGAACAGGCACTGCCGGTCTTTGCAGGCACCAAACTTTAACTGCTTTTTGCAGGCGGGATGCCGGAAATTCGCCGTCGGTCCCCCCACGTCGTTGATATATCCCTTAAAGTCAGGCATCCGCGTCATCTCTTCGGCTTCTTTCAAAATAGAAGCGTGGCTCCGGGACTGGATAATCCGTCCCTGGTGGGCGTGGATGGCACAGAAAGAACAACTGCCGAAACAGCCCCGGCAGCTTACGATACTGAATTTCACTTCCTCCAGCGCCGCGATACCGCCCTCTTTGTCGTACATGGGATGCCACTGCCGCGTGTACGGCAAATCGTAAACCGCATCCATCTCCGCTTCTGTCAGGGGCATAGCCGGGGGATTCTGTACTACGTATAAACCGCGGCTGTTTTTCTGCACAAGGGTTTTGCCGTAAAACGGGTCAAAGTTCTCGTGCTGCAGCCGGTACGATTCTGCCAATAATCTTTTATCTTTACAAATTGCGTCATAACCGGGAAGTTCGGTAAACTCTTCCACCCCGTCCAAAGCCTTAGCCGAATAGGCAGTGCCCCGTATATAATGCAGGTCTTCACCGGACGCCCCGCCGGCCAGATAATCCGCTATTTCCCGGATCTGGGTTTCCCCCATGCCGCACACCAGAAGATCCGCGCCGCTTTCCGTCAGGATAGAGGGCAGCAGCTTGTCCTCCCAGTAGTCGTAATGGGCAAATCGACGCAGGCTCGCTTCAATGCCGCCAATGATGACCGGGATATCAGGCCATAATTGCTTTGCGAGTTTAGTATAAACCAGTGTGGCGTGGTCCGGCCGCTTCCCCATCTCTTTCCCGGGCGTATATTTATCTTCTTTGCGGGGTTTTCTGGCTGCCGTGTAATGGCACAGCATGGAATCCAGGTTTCCTCCGCAGACCAGCACGCCCAGACGGGGCTTTCCCATGGTCTGAAAAGAACGGGAATCGCGCCAGTCCGGCTGGGGTAAAATTGCAACTTTATAACCCGCTGCTTCCAATACACGGCAGATGACTGCCGGCGCAAAAGAAGGATGATCCACATACGCGTCCCCGCTGATAAAAAGAAAATCAAGCTGTTCCCAGCCTCTTTCCTCCATATCCTCTTTGCACACGGGTAAAAAGTAGCGATTCATTGTTCTTCCTTTCGGAAACAGGATTATGCCTCTTCCTGCTTTTCTTAAGTTAATCTTTGCTTCCCTCAATTAATCTTTTCCGTTTCAGCTGGTATATATGTCCTTGTTACAGCTTCTCTAGGGTCTTCCGGTGGAAGGAGTTTCCCGTTATACTCAACCTTCAAATCCTTCAGATTGCCGATCCGCATAACAATATCCGAACTGCTGGTAAAGGTTTTGCTTTCCCCTTTCAGCAAATTTCCTTCAAACAACACCGTTCCTTTTTGATCGGTAACCCGCAGCCAGCATTTCCCGGCAGAAGTAATCTTTAAATTTGTCATCTTTTTTGTTTTCCCGGAGGTTACTGCAGAAACGCTTTTTATTTCCCCGGGTTTTACTGCAGGATCACTTTTTGTTTCCTGCTGCACGGCAGCCTGTTTCTCCTGTACCGTATTTTCTTTTCCTTTTAAGGCAGATTCTTTGTCCTGCTCTTTCGTTTCAATGTTCTTTTCTTTCGTTCCGGCGGAAGTGCCAACGCTGAACGGCAGGGAAAGATTTACCGCCCGGCCCGTCTGTGTCAGGTAATAATAAAACCCGCCGGCAGCTGCCAGCAGCAAGGCAAGTATGCCTATAATAATAAACAGCAGCCTGTGATCATTGCCGTTGCCGGAACCGATGTCCCTGTTGGATTTAAAGGTAGGACGGACTTTAACATCCCGGGACTCCCGGATTGCGTTATTGTTTTTAACCGGGCGGTTTCCCGCGTTGGCAGCCTTATACTCTTCTACCAGCTTCGCACCGTCCAGACCGAGATAATTACCATAGGTGCGCATTATCCCTTTCACAAAAACGTCACCCTGAAGCGTTGCAAAATCATTTTGCTCAATTGCCTCCAGATACGCTTTACGAATATTGGTTTCCTGGGCTGCCCTGTCCAGAGACAGATTCTTAGCGACTCGCGCGTCCTGAAGAATTTTCCCAACATCCATAGCGGCATCATCCTCCATCATGCAACAATCAAAACCGCATACGGGTTTTCAAACTAAAACGATTGATTCCGACTTAACTGTTAAAACGGAAAAACCTTCTCCGTTACTGACTGTCTGAAAAATTGTCCTTCTGCAGGAATTTATATTCCACTTCATCCCTGGACATCTTCAACTCCCGCGGCTTACTGCCGATAGCGGGCCCCACGATACCCAGTTCCTCCATGGCTTCCACCAGCCGCGCTGCCCGGTTGTAGCCGATACGGAACCGGCGTTGCAGCATGGAAGCAGATGCCTGTCCCAGGTCCAGCACTAAACGAATCGCGTCATCCAGCAGTTCGTCCTGTCCCTGTTCTTCCTGCGCATCCCCGCTGCCGGCAGCCGCGTTTTTGGCTTCTTTCTGGCTGTCGCTGGGCAGTACCACATTGGTAACTTCGTCGCTGTATTCAACAGGGATTGCCTGCTGTTTGATGAAATCGGTCACCCGGTTCAGTTCCTCGTCACTGACAAAAGCACCCTGCACACGGGACGGTTTATTGGCTCCGATAGGATAATAGAGCATATCGCCTTTGCCCAGCAGTTTTTCCGCGCCGCCCATGTCCAGAATCGTACGGGAATCTGTCAGGGAAGAAACGGCAAAAGCAATGCGGGACGGGATGTTCGCTTTTACAATACCGGTAATGACATCGACTGACGGACGCTGGGTCGCCAGCACCATGTGGATACCGCAGGCCCGGGCCTTCTGGGCCAGACGCAAAATAGCGTCTTCCACATCGGCCGTGGCCACCATCATCAGATCGCTCATCTCGTCAATAACGATGACAATATACGGCATTTTTTCTTCCGCCTGGGCATTATAGGCTTTGATATCCCTTACGCGGGTATCCGCAAAAGATTTATACCGCCGCTCCATTTCTGCTACAGCCCAGTGCAATGCTGAAGCTGCTTTTTTTGCGTCAGTAACCACAGGCACCAGCAGATGGGGAATTCCGTTGTAATTGGTCAGTTCCACCACCTTGGGATCGACCAGAATCAGTTTCACCTCGTCCGGACGGGCTTTGTACATGATGCCGGCCAGCAGCGTATTCACACAGACGGACTTGCCGCTGCCGGTAGTGCCCGCTACCAGCAGATGGGGCATCTTGGCAAGGTCAATCGTAATTACCTTGCCTTCTATATCCTTGCCCAGTCCGACACACAGCTTGGACGAACTCTTGCGGACATCTTCACAGTCAACGATTTCCCGGAAGCTGACCATATCATTGGTAACATTCGGCGCTTCGATGCCGATAGCCGCTTTCCCCGGAATGGGCGCCTCCACCCGGACGCCGGGGGCAGCCAGGCGCAACGCGATATCGTCCGCCAGGTTTACCACAGAGCTGACCTTTACGCCGGGCGCGGGTTCCAGTTCATACCGGGTAACCGAAGGCCCCCGTGTCACGCCGGTTACTTTGGCATTGACCCGGAAATCCGCCAGGGTCTGTTCCAGCTTGCGGCACTGTTCTCTTACGTCGGAATCGAACTGACGGCGGTTTGTCTTTTTTACCGGATTCAGAAGTTCCAGCGGCGGGAAAATGTACTCTTCTTTTTTCTGCTCTGTTTCTTTTTCTGCATCGGAATGTCCCGTTTCCATCTCTTTATTGGAAGCAGAACCAGCCGTTGCATTTTCGGAAACTTTTTCCTTCTCGTCTGCAGATTTCACGGATCCGTCCGTAACCCGGGTCACCCCGTTAGGTGTCAGAATAAAGCGCGGTTTCCCGGAAGTCACTTCGTCCGGTACCGGCAGTTCATGATCCATCTCTGTGCCTGCAGGCGTTTCCTCCCCGTTACCGGTAACAGAAGGTTCCTGAAACTCCTGCCCCGGAATGATGGCACCCTTCTCCCAGGGCGCCGGTTCCGGATTGTCGGTATGGCCCGTGATAATACCGGACGCAGGGCGTAAAACCCTGGTTTCCTGTTGCTCAGGATAAATCTTAATTAAAGACGGCCTCTCTTTTTCCGTCTTGTCATGATTGGCCATGCGCTCCACAGGAACATAATTCCCGGATCCGGTCCCATCCGGCCGGGTGTTTTCCGGATCTGTTCCATCCGTATTCCTGTCCAGCGCCTTTTGGCCGAAATTCAGAATCTTTTTAAAAGCAGATGGTTTGCGCACGTCATCATTAAAATCAGCAAACTCATCTTTGTTATACACATCCAGCGGGCTGGATTTTCTCTCCTCTGTATCCGTGCCGCCGAAAAACGGCCGGGGTTCCTGTTTCCCGGGAACATACCGGTCAGACTCTTCAGAATCGTTCTCCATGTTCCGGCGTTCCCGTCTTGCGCTCCGGATATCCTGAATCTTGTCCCCCGCTTTCGCCGTTAACGCAGCAACGGACAGTTTGCCTGTCAGCACCAGGCTGGCCAGCATACCGGCGACCAGCAAAATGACAGCCCCGGTAGCACCTGCCACCGCGTGCAGCACGTTAGACAGAAGCCCCCCGATAAAGCCGCCCCCCTGGGGCAAAAATGACGGTTCCGTTTCATAACCGAGAGGGATAAAGATATGATGCAGAAAACCAAGCAGGCAGACATAAAAAAGCATAGCCGCCCAGAATCCGCCGAACCGGACCAGGTTTTTCTTCAGGCGGAAATAACCGATTCCCATCGCGATAAAAATGAACGGGAAAATGATTGCGCCTAACCCGAAACCGTAGGACATCACTTCATGCAGGAACTCCCCGACAAAACCTGTAGGCAGCCCTGCGTAAGAAGCCAGCAGAAACAGCCCCGCTGCAATAAACAGGAGACCTTTCAGTTCGGTATTCTTTTGGCTTTTCTGTATTTCTTTTTCATTTTGTACTGCCGGTTGCTTTTTCAATTTGATACCTCGCACGCCAAACGTAAAGA
>JAFSOW010000166.1 GCA_017443165.1 Acidaminococcaceae bacterium
ATGCTACGCTGCAGGCCGCTATTGAAACACCTAGCTGTCTGGATGAAAGCATTGTTTCGTACGAATCGGCGGCGGCCGCGATTAAACTGGGCAGCTGCAAGGTCATCAATATCAAATCCAGCCGTTGCGGAGGTATGTGGGAAGGCAAACGCATCCACGACCTGTGCGTGGAGCATAATATCCCCTTGTGGTGCGGCGGTATGACGGAACTGGGTATCGGCCGGGCGCAGAACGTTTCCTTTGCCAGCCTCCCTGGTTTTACGGAACTGGCCCACGACGTGGCGGCAGCCAACCGGTATTTTGAAAAGGATATTACCCGTCCCATGGTGGATATTACGGATCGCTGCACGATCATCGTGCCTGATGAAACCAACGGCGTTAAATACGAAGTAGACGAGGAAGCTATCGACGCTATGTCAGTGGCTCACTGGATCTACAAATAAGTATTTACAGATAAACATCAAAACAGCATCAAGTGATAAGAAAAATCGAAAACGGAGAAGTTACAAACGTTTTTTTGAGAAGCTCACACTCTCGTAAAAATAAATGTGTTTCTGATCGTTTTACCGGTTTTTTATAAAGGGGTTGGTGAAAACCGGCGTTTGAAAAGGAAGGCAGGCGTCCGGGCTTGTATAAAAAGAACTGTCTGAAACAATTGCTTAGTAAGAGAGAGGTATTGGTTAATTAAAAAGGGGGAATTATTGTGGATTTAAAACAAGCTATTAACAGTCCGGGCCTATGGATTGCTTCATCGCTGATGATCATTGTGATCCTGACCCAGTGTGCCATTTATTTAAGGGCAGCTATTAAAGAAGCTGACAATCTGGGCATTGCTCCCGAAAGATGGAAAGCGGGCTTCCGTTCTGCCTGCCTGACCTCCATCGGGCCGTCCCTTTCGCCTGTTATTATCATGATGGCGCTGATCGCCGTATTGGGTACGCCTACCACCTGGATGCGTATGAACGATATCGGCGCTGCCCGTACCGAGCTGGCTATGGTTACCCTGGCAGCCGGCGTGGCAGGCGTGGATCCTCAGAATCCGGCAGCTTTCGGCCTGAAAGGTTTTTCCTACGCTCTGTGGGGCATGGCCCTGAACAATCTGGGCTGGATGTTCTTTACATTGATTCTGACCCACCGCATGAGTGATGTAGTCGCTAAACTGAATACCAAATATGACCCGGCCTGGATCAAATATCTGACCGCCGGCGCCACCATCGGTCTGTTTGCGTTCCTGCTGTCACCCCGTCTGGTTATGCCCTTCAAGGCCAGCAACTGGTGCGCGGCGGTAGTTTCTGCGATAGTCATGATGATCGTTTCCAAAGTATTCGCGAATCAACAGCGCCTGCAGGAATTGGCGCTGGGAATTTCAATGATTGCGGGCATGTATGTGACCGTGGTCATTTTCGGTTAATGGAAAGGAGTGATCGGAATGACAAATCCTGAAGTTTACAGACAAAAATGTATTAAAATCGGTCTTGTTTCCGTAACGGCGGCAATCATTGCCAACTTTTGCCCCGCCATTTATTTCTATATCACCTACGGAGTTATGCCTCCGTTCAGCGACCTGATCAAACTTTGGACAGTTGCAGCCTTTACGTTCGGCGTGTCCTGGTTTATCCAGCCCACTACCTTCTTCAGCCTTATGGGTGTCAGCGGCACCTATATCGGCTGGGTTACCGGTAACTGCGCGGATATCCGCTGTCCGGCCATCACCATGGCCCAGAAAGTAGCCGGCTATGAAGCAGGCACCCCGGAAGGCGACGTTATGGCGACCATGGGTATCACCGCATCTACGTTTACTTCCATCTGCATCATCACGTTCTTTGCTGTAGCGGGCGGCGAGCTGATCAACCAGCTGCCTCCTTTCATTAAAGCCGGTTTTAAGTATATTCTTCCGGCCGTATTCGGCGCTGTATATACCCAGTTGTGCACCAAGCACCTGAAGGTAGGTTTCCTGACTATCATCCTGGCTGTTATCCTGACCTATCTGTTCAAGACGGCCAAAGTTCCCAACTGGATCCTGAACATCGCCATCATCCTGGGTGGTGTCCTGATTGCACGTATTGATTTCAAGAGCAAACAGAAGAAAGCCTGACGAAAAAGCAAAGTTTTGATCTGGCAATGTATGTAAACAGAAGTATCAAAGAAATGCGGAAATGTCCGCAAAACAGAAACGGAAGACAATTTATGACAGAAAGGGGTAAAAACTGTATGGATTTTAAAGAGAAAGCATTTGCATGGGTTGACGCGAATAAAGACGGTATCGTTGATCTCTGGAAACAGATGGTAACGATTGATTCCGGCATCGGTGTGAAAGAAGGCGGCATGGAAATCGGCAACCTGTGCGCCGGCATTCTGGAAGAACTGGGATTTACGATCCGCCGGTACCATTTTGAAAAATGCGGCGATACCATTATCGGTGAACGCGGCGATCTTTCCAAACCCTATACCCTGTTAATGGGTCATATCGACACGGTATTCTATGAGGGCGAGGTCGCCAAACGGCCCTTCACTATTAAAGACGGCAAGGCATACGGCCCCGGCGTGCTGGATATGAAAGGCGGCGACTGCATCGCTCTCTCCGCGCTGCGCGCCCTGAAAGATGCCGGCTATGATTTCCCCTGCAAGGTGATTTTTGTAGCGGACGAAGAACCGGCCCACATTTTTTCCAACAATCCGGAAGTTATCATGAAAGAAGCAAAAGGCGCCAAGTATTGCTTCAACTTTGAAACCGGTTTCCCCGACCATGACATTACCGTACAGCGCAAAGGCTGCTGGCGCTTCTTCGTGGAAACCTTCGGACGCGGCTGCCATGTTGGCAACGATCCGGAAAACGGACGCAGCGCGATCCTGGAAATGGCCCATAAGATCATTGAGATTGAGAAACTGACCGACTTCTCCAAAAACTACAATATCAACGTAGGCACCATCGAAGGCGGTACGGTAGCCAATGCGGCGCCTGCACACTGCAAAGTGGAATGCGATTTCCGTTATATCAACGAAGCCGATCTGGTTGAAATGCGTGAAAAGGTTAAGAAGATCGTAGAAACTGTTTATGTAAAAGACGTAACCACCACCATGTCTGAGAGCTGCGGCTTTGCTGCCATGGAACGGCTGCCCGGCAACATGGAATTGCTGAAGGTTGCCCAGGAAGTGGCGCGGGAAAACGGCTGGCCGATTCCCGGTCCGAAACTGTGCGGCGGCGCTTCCGACGCGGCCTATACCTGCAAGGTCGGCGTACCGTCCCTGTGCTCCATCGGCGTAGAAGGCCGCCGGAACCATACGGTTGAAGAATGGGCGGATGTTGACAGCATGTTCGCAAGAACCAAACTGATTGCTGCATTAATTTTGAAACTGACAAAATAAGTCTGGAAAATGAGGGAGAAACACTATGAAAATTAAAAAAGTCGTCCTCCGTGAACTGGAACTGAAACATAAAGTTGGCTTCCGTACCAGCTTTGGCGTAAGCACGGTTAAAAATTTCTCCGTAATTGAAGTACATGATTCCGACGGCAACGTCGGTTATGGCGAATGCTCGCCTTTCTTCCGTCCCTGGTACAATGAAGAAACCACCGGCGGCGCTATTATTATTCTGAAAAACTTCCTGATTCCCGAATTATTTAATTTCGGTGAATTTAAAACTCCGGAAGATTTCTGGTTCCATACGGGCTGGATCCGCCGGAACCGGATGGCCCGTTCCGCCGTGGACTGCGCCCTGTGGGAACTGTATTCCAAACAGCAGGGCCTGCCTGAATGGAAAGCCCTGGGCGGCGTAAAGACGGAAGTAGAAGCCGGCATTTCCCTAGGCATTGAAAAGACACCGGATGATCTGTGCCGCAAGGTGGAAGAATCCCTGAAAAAAGGGTATCACCGGGTAAAATGCAAAATCGGGCCCGGCCATGATATCCAGTATCTGTCTGCCGTACGCAAACAGTTTGGCGATATCATGCTGATGGCTGACGCCAACTCTGCTTATACCCTGGATGATATTCCGGTATTCAAGGAAATCGACGACTTGCATCTGCTGATGATTGAGCAGCCGCTGGCAGATAACGACATTGTTGACCACCGCCACCTGCAGGCAGCCATCAAAACCCCGATCTGCCTGGACGAAAGCATCGACTCCCTGGAAGATGCCCGCCGTGCCATTGAACTGGGCAGCTGCCGTATCATCAATATCAAAGTCGCCCGGGTAGGCGGCCTGACGGAAGCGCGCCGGATCCAGAAATATGCCGGCGAGCGTAATGTATTCTCCTGGAGCGGCGGCATGCTGGACGCCGGCATTGCCCGTATGCACAATATTGCAGTGGCAACGCTGCCGTATTATGTATATCCCAATGACATCCCCAACAGTGACCGTTACTATGCGGAAGACATCGTATCGCCTTCCACGTTTGTGGACGAAAACGGCAAGATCCAGGTTCCGCAGGAAGTGGGAACCGGCTTCAAACCTAACATGGAAGTGATTGAAAAGGCCACTGTTAACAAGTGGGAATTTGACGGGGCTCCGAAAGTAGAAGAAAAGTAATATAAAAAAGTCTGTAACGGGTTCCCGGATCGTTTTCTGCGCTTCAGGAGCCCGTTCTTTTTGTGAAACGGAAAACAGGAGAAAATCTTTGGACACTTGCGCTTCCCGGATGTATACGTGTATACATTTGCAGCGCCTCTTGATTTTTTGAAGCAAATTGTTTAAAATCGTCTTATATAAAAAATGAAAATTGAGTGGATGAAACATGCGGAAGAATGCAGGGCCAAAAGGTCAGGCATGCCGAAGGAGTAGCACTCTCAGGCGTTCCGGTGAACACGAAACCGCATGCGGACACAACTCTGGAGATAC
>JAFSOW010000167.1 GCA_017443165.1 Acidaminococcaceae bacterium
TATTCTTAAATAAAATAACAGCGACGGTAACGTATTTGCAAAACATCGGAAGCGTTTGCGTAGTTTCATGAGACGAAATGAGCCGGCCGTGGCGAGGCTGTCTGAGGGCGAAGCCCGAGTTTCGAGCCACAGGCGAATGAATCCATGAAACAGCAAACACAGACGGTTTTGCGAATACGTTACCGCCGCTGAATTTACTTTTAAGAAATCTTTATAATGAGGTTATTTTAAAAACCAGAAATATCCCAGCACCAGAATACCTAAAATGATGCGATAGTAACCGAACACGATAAAATTGTGTTTTTTGATGTAGCTCATCAGGAACCGGATCACGATGATGCTTACGATAAATGCAACAATGCATCCCACTGCAAGGATCAGCAGTTCGCTGCCGTTGAATATAAAGCCAACCCGCAGGATGTATTTGATCAGTTTCAGCAGGGAAGCGCCGATCATGACAGGGATAGCCAGGTAAAAAGTAAATTCCGCCGCTACGCTGCGCTCCAGCCCGATGAGCAAGCCGCCGATGATGGTGGAACCGGAACGGGAAGTACCGGGAACCAGGGACAGCAACTGGACGATGCCTACCTGGATGGCTTTCTTATATGAAATATCCTCGACACGTTTTACTTTGCCGGAACCGATGTTGTGGGATTCGATAAGGATAAACAGTATGCCATAGAGAATCAGGGTAATGGCCACCACTTCCGGGGTAAAGAAATGTTCTTCCATCCAGTCATTGAACAGGATGCCGATGACAGCAGCCGGCAGACAGGCGGCGATAATCTTTCCCCAGAGATCCAGGGTAGGCAGGTCCAGGGTAAGGGAACCGTCTTTATGTTTCAGAGGCCAGATCTTTTCAAAGTACAACAGGATAACGGCCATGATCGCGCCAAGCTGGATGACTACTTCAAAGAGTTTATAAAACTCGGCGCTGACACCCAGGTGGACGAACTCGTCTAATAAGATCATATGGCCGGTAGAGGATATGGGCAGCCACTCAGTGACGCCTTCGATGATGCCAAACAGCACGGCTTTCATTATTTCAAGCAAGATAACTATCTCCTTACGCAATTTAATACTTTCCTATTTTACCACATATTGCAAAAATAGCTATACCGTTTTTATTTTTTTTGGAAAAGGCATAAACTGTGTAAAGCGAATGTTTGTTATTTAGATTGTAAGGAAACCGGAAATCAATCTGAATTCTTTTAAATGTTTCACAGAAAGTTTTAAATAACAAGGGAAAAGGATATTGCAATTCCTAGTAATTTGGTATATCTTATTATAATGAATTTGAATGGACGGATTTGCTAACCGTATCTTTCGGTTCATGATATAATATAAAAAACACTTCAGAGATAATTAATAGAAAAGTGAAAAGAGGAGTCAGGTAATGAAAAACTATTCGTATACACCCCAGGGAGTCTGCTCCCGTAAAATTGCCTTCGCATTAGACGAAGCGGGTAAACTTCACGATGTAAAATTTACAGGCGGCTGCCCGGGAAATCTGCTGGCCATCGGAAAACTGGTGGAAGGCGCTGACGCGAAGACCATCGCAACGCTGCTGCGTGGCAACGACTGCGCAGGACGGGGCACTTCCTGTGGCGACCAGCTGGCGATCGCAATAGAAGCAGCGTTGCAGGCTGACGCATAAATTGAGTTCTGCATAAACAGAAAGAACAATTCTTACTTTTAGTGAACAACAGATAGTAAATTCGGAGAGGAATCATGCTTGAGTTAAAAGACATCAGTTTTAATGTGCAGGATGACAGTAAAGAGAAAGAAATCATCCGGCATCTTGATCTGAAGATTGACGACGGCAAGTTTGTTGTCGTGACAGGTCCCAATGGCGGTGGCAAGTCCACCATGGCAAAGCTCATCGCCGGCATTGAAACGCCGACAGAAGGCAAGATTTTATTTAACGGTGAGGACATTACAGGCAAAAGCATTACGGAGCGTGCCAACCTGGGCATCAGCTTTGCGTTCCAGCAGCCCGCCCGGTTTAAGGGGATCACGGTACTGGATCTGTTGCGCATTGCGGCAGGCAAACAACTGACCGTCAGCGCCTGCTGTGAATTTTTATCGGAAGTGGGACTGTGCGCCCGGGACTATATCAACCGGGAAGTGAACGCCTCTCTTTCCGGCGGAGAGTTAAAGCGGATAGAAATCGCTACTGTGCTGGCCCGGGGAACCCAGCTGGCTATTTTCGACGAGCCGGAAGCGGGCATCGACCTGTGGAGTTTCCAGAATCTGATCAGTGTATTTGAACGGATGCGCACGGCTAATACCCGTTCCATTCTGATTATCTCCCATCAGGAACGGATCCTGCAGATTGCCGATGAGATCGTAGTGCTGGCCAACGGACAGGTAACAAAGCACGGCCCCCGGGAAGAAATTCTTCCGGAACTGTTGGGGACAAGTGACGCAGTTGGCGTATGCGGCTGCCTGAAACGGGGAGGTGCGAACTGTGATTGATGCAATTCAGAAACGACTCCTGGCGGAGATTGCGGATCTCCATACGGTGCCTACCGGCGCGTATAATATCCGGGCTAA
>JAFSOW010000168.1 GCA_017443165.1 Acidaminococcaceae bacterium
GTGGTATAATAGTAATATAATATAACCAGCCGGAAAGAACAAGGACGGTCAGATGTCATGTTGCCTTTTATAAAAGAAGAGAATACTCTCTGGGAATATTTGAAAACAGCAGGGAAGCCGATTGTTTTATATGGAACCGGTGACGGAGCGGATAAGGTGATAGCCCGTCTGGAGGAAAACGGGACTGCCGTTTCCGGAATATTTGCCAGCGACGAATTTGTGAGGGGACAGCAGTTCCACGGCTTTACGGTACGGAAATACAGTGAGCTGCTGGCGCTCCGGGAAAACGTAATCGTGCTGATTGCGTTTGCCAGTGAATTGCCGGAAATGCTGGACCGTTTTTATAAACTGGCCCGGGTTCATGAAACGTACGCGCCTCATGTGCCGGTTTTTTCGGGCGATTTTGCGATGACGCCGGAATGGCTAAAGAAATATGAAACGGAACTGCAGACGGTCTATGACCGGCTGGCGGATGCTGCTTCACGGGAAACGTTTTCGGCAGTATTAAACTACAAATTAAGCGGGAAACTTTCTTACCTGCAGGAATGCACGACAACGCGGGACGATGACCTGAAGGAACTCTTTTCGTTTGGGGAAGAGGAAACCTATGTTGACGCAGGGGCCTATGACGGCGACACGGTACAGGAATTTTTGAATCTGTCGGGGCATCGTTATAAAAAAATATTTGCATTGGAACCGGATCCGAAGAATTTCAGGAAACTGACGGAATTTGTCCGGCAGAACGGACTGAATACTGTAAGCTGCCTGCAGGCGGGCGTGTGGAGTGACTGCGGCATACTGGAACTAAAAGGAAATGGGGGCCGGCAGTCAACGTTCCGGAAATCTTCTGTGCATAAAAAGGTAAAAACACAACCGGTTAATGTCATTTCTGTTGATTCTGTTCTGGGTAACGACCATGCGGATTATATGAAGTTTGACGTGGAAGGCGTGGAGAAAGAAGCCCTTAAGGGGGCTGTGCGGCATCTTGTACCGGACGCTAACGGAGTTTTGCCCAAGCTGCTGATCGCGGCGTATCACCACGATGAGGATATTTTTGCCCTGCCGCTGCTTTTATGGGAACTGCAGCCGGATTATAAGATTTATTTGCGGAAACATCCCTATGTTCCAGCATGGGAAATTAATATTTTCGCAAAATAAACCGCATCCGCGTGTCTGGAGAAAGACAGGATCTTCTTAGAGTTGAAAGGTTGTAAAAATTGATGTAATTATTACGATTTTATGGTAAAATAAAAGAAAAAAGCGTACCACTGTAAGCAGGAATAATTAACATGATATCGAAAAAATAGTCTAGTAGTGTTTGCTAAAGCGGGCCTTGCCGGAGTTCTTCTTGAATGTTTTATTACAAAGAAGGAATCCGCACATTCATAGAAAAAATTTTAAGGAAAGAAGGAGATCAAGTTATGAACAAAAAACTTTTGGGCGCTGCTGCATTAATGGCTATGGCCGCTGTAATGGCTGCAGGCTGCGGAGGCGGCGACAAAAAAGCGGCCGCGCCGGCTGCTGACGCGAAAAAAGGTCCGTCAGGAGAAGTAAGCGTTTACACTTCCATCTATCCTGATATCGTGGACAAGCTCTGCAAACCGAACGTTTCCAAGGCTTTCCCCAACCTGAAAGTAACCTGGTTCCAGAACGGCACGGAAAAACTGAAGACCAAGATCGCCGGCGAAATCAAAGCGAAAAAGATCGGCGCGGACGTGCTGATGGTTGCCGATCCGTCCTACTATCTGGCGCTGAAGAAACAGGGCCTGCTGATGAACTACAAATCGCCGCAGCTTAAAGACGTTGTGCTGGCAAGCGACCCGGACGGCGCCTGGCTGCCGGTCCGTGTTAACAATATGATTATTGCTTACAACAAGGATAAGCTGGCCAAAGAAGATATTCCCACCAGCTGGGAAGACCTGACCAAACCGAAATATAAAGGCAAGATCGCCATGCCGAACCCGATGCTGTCCGGTACGGCCTACGTAATGGTTGGCGCCATGGCCCTCGATTCCAGATTCGGCTGGGATTATTTCAAGAAGCTGAAAGCCAACGGCCTGCGGGTGGAAGAAGGCAACTCTGCTATCCAGAACAAACTGCTGACCGGCGAATATATGGCTGCCGTTATTTTGGAAGAAAACATCCTGAAACTGCAGGAAACCAAGAAAGAGCCTTTGGCTGTATGCTATCCGAAAGAAGGCTGCATCATCATCAATTCGCCAATCGGTATTTTCAAGGACACCAAGAATCCGGAAGCTGCAAAAGCACTGGTTGACTGGTGGCTGAGCCCTGAGGGACAGAAGGCCGTTACCGCCGGCTGGATGCATTCCGTGCGTGGCGACGTAAATCCGCCTAACGGCGCCGGCATCAAACTGGCCGACCTGAACAAGAATGCCATTAAGATCGACTGGGAAAAACTGGCATTTGAAGAAGGAAAAATCAAAGAAGCATTCCGTACCAATGTTATGGAATAACGGCTTAACAAAAGAATTACACGGATACATTATAAAAATCTGAGTTGACAGGAAGCTGATCAGGGGCCGTTTTGGCGGTCTCTGATTTCCCATTCCTTAAGAAGCGCTGATTCAGGACGTATTTCTGTTTTTCGGAAAAGATTCCGACGAACTGCTCAGTAGTTTCCCGACTCTTACCGGAAGAACCGGGGAAAGGAGCGAAAGTGAAAAAATCTTTGCCCCGCCTCGATAGTAAATTTATAGTAATTGCTATCTCTGTGCTGTTATTGCTGTACTTTATTGTAATGCCTCTCCTGGTGCTGATTTATGACAGCCTGTTTATCAAC
>JAFSOW010000169.1 GCA_017443165.1 Acidaminococcaceae bacterium
GAAACTGGGCGGCGAACCAAGCAAAAACAGTTCCGGCTATTCCCTCCTGCATCTGATGGTTGGTTCCGAGGGAACCCTGGGAATCATCACGGAAATCGGACTGAAGCTTATCCCCAAACCGAAATTCCAGGTCTCCCTGCTGGGCATGTTCGAGGATCTGGAAGCCTGCATCCGCTGCGTGCCTGCGGTCAAGGGCTCCGGACTGGAACCCCAGTCTCTGGAATTTATGCCCCGCTCCGGTGTAGTGCGGGCAGAGAAATTCATGGAAAAGACGGTCTATCCTGCCAAGAGTGAAGGGACTGACGTGGGAGCTTATCTTCTCACCACCTTCGATTGCCGCCGGGAAGAAGAGATGGACGAGATCATGGAGGCAGCCGCTGAAGTTATGCTGGAAGGCGGCGCGCTGGATGTGCTCGTGTTTGATAATCCCAATTCGATGAAAACGGCCTGGGATGTGCGCAGAGCCGTGCCGGAATCCATCCTCGAAACCTATGACAAGGTGGAGGAATGTGACATCGTGGTTCCCACCAGCTACATCGCGGAGGTTGTGGACTATGCCCTGAGCCTGACGGAGGAAGTGGGCCTGGATATTCATACCTACGGACACGCCGGGGACGGCAACATCCATATCAAACTCTGCGCCAACGGCATGGAGGAACAGGAGTTCCGCGCCCGTTCCGATAAATTCCTCGACCTGATTTATGCCCGGGGCAAGGGGATGAACGCCCTGATCTCCGGTGAACACGGCATCGGTGCCGTTTCCGTCCATCGCCTGGAAGACTATGCCGGTAAAGACGTGATGGATCTGATGCGGGGCATCAAGGCTGTATTCGATCCGAAAGGACTTTTGAATCCGGGCAAGGTCTGCACGTACGTGAAAGACTGATCTGCCAGGTGCTTGCAGCGACAATTTTATAATAAGTTCAACAGCCGTGGAAGTAATTTTCCGCGGCTGTTTTGTTATACGGAACAAGCAATGTAATGGTTGCTGCAAACCGGGGTTCATCATCACCGGCCGTTGTTTTCTTTTTGTGTTTCATTTATAATATATATGACGGATATTTGTTGTAACATTTTGATTTTGAAAGGCAGGGGATGGGGTATCATGTTAAAAAAGATGATTGCAGCTATGGCATTGGTTTCGCTTATAACCGCAAGCGCCGAGGCATGCACCGTTATGGTGGTGACGAAGGGCGCGTCAGCGGACGGGAGCACGATGGTTTCGCACTCTAACGACGGCCGCGGCGCGGAAATGAATCTGATCTATGTGCCGGCGAAGGATCACCCGAAAGGCAGCAAACGCCCTGTTTATCCTACGGCGGTGGCGCTCAATACCATGCCGGAGTACAACGCCTTTGACCAGCCGAACCTTGTCGCGCCGGAACGGAGCGAAGGGTACGATTACCCCGGCAAACCACGCACGGTGCCCATCGGCTACATACCCGAAGTTGAACACACCTACGCCTATATGGACGCAGACTACGGCGTGGCCAATGAACACGGCCTGATGTTTGGCGAATGTACGGACATGTCCGCGCATCTGCCGGAAGTTCCGTACAAAAAAGGCGGCGGCATATTCTACGCGGCCGAACTGAGCCGCGTCGCGCTGGAACGGTGCAAAACCGCCCGCGAGGCCATTCAGCTTATGGGCAGCCTGATCGATGAATACGGTCTCTGGGGCACCGCCGAGACGTTAGCCGTTGCCGACAAGGACGAGGCCTGGGTCTTTGAAATGCAGATGTCGCCCACAGGCAAAGGCGGCCTCTGGATCGCGGAAAAGATACCGGACGGAGACTTTTTCATAGAGGCGAACCAGCTCCGGATCCATGCGATCCGGGAAGGCGACCCGGGCCAGATTTTCAACCCGCGCCTGCCGGAAATGCTGAAGGAATTCGGCTGGGCGGCCTACGACGAGGAAGGCCGGCTGGACTGGATGAAATCCCTGCAGTCCAAAGAGTTCCATCACCCGTATTATTCCAAGCGGCGCGTATGGCGGGCCATGAGCCTCGTCGCGCCGTCCAAGAACCTTCCGTCCCGGGTCGCGGACTGGGATTCGAAAACCTATCCGCTTTCCATCCGCCCCGACAGAAAACTGAACGTGGAAGATATCGCGCGCATCCACCGCGACTATTACCAGGGGACCAAATTTGACAAGTCGAAGAGCCCCCTGGCCGGTCTGTACGGATCGCCGTACCATTATGTAGTAGAAATGGGCGAGCGTTCCATCCTGTCTTCCAAGACGAGTTACAGCCACATCTCCCAGGCCGGCGGCATGCTTCCGTCCCCGGTCGTATGGATGTCGATGGATACGCCTTTTGAAAATCCTTTCATTCCGTTTGCCGTATCGAAGGTGCCCGAAGAGTACCGGGCCCTGCGCGACACCTACGACCCGTCGAAGATGTTCTGGGCCTCCAACCAGGTCATGGCGCTGACGCAAGGCTATTTTAACATTATGGCTCCCACCGTGAAGGAAGCGGTGGAACAGGCGGAGAAAAACTCCATGCAGCTTGTGGGTTCGTCCTCCGGCCTGACGAAGGAACAGTTTGCCGATGCGCTGCGCAAGAACTCCCTCAAAATCTTTGAGGACTGGAAACAGCTTTCCACTAAACTGTTAATGAAATTTAAGAGCGACGTGGGCATCGAGTACGAAAAGCAGCCCAAACCGGACACGCCGAAGAATTATTGATGCAATAAAATTTTCAGGAGGGATTTTACCATGCCGGTCAACAGAAACGAAATCACAAAGGAAATGATTGCCAAAGCCCTGCAAAGCAAATCCGCAGAGGAATTGATAGCGCTGGCGAAGAGCGAGGGATTTGAGCTCACGAAGGACGAGGCTGAGGCGTACATGGCGGAGCTTGCTGATGTGGAACTGGACGGCAGGGAAATGAAGAATGTGGCCGGCGGCACATGCTATATGGCGGACGAACCCTGCAAAAAGTACAGCAACAGCTAAAGATTACATAGTTATGATGGAGAACAGGGAATACAAATTTACGCGGGAGGACATCGTTACGTTGCTTTGCGAGGCAGCGTCGCAATATGCCAGACGGAACGGGCCTCCGCTGGACGTGTTGATTTACGGCGGCGCCGCGGTTACTCTCCGGCATGAATTCCGGACGGCGGCCCACGACATCGACTTTGCGCTCCTGGAGCCGTCACCCCTGTTTGAGGACTGTGTGGAAGACGTTGGAAAAAGGTACGGGCTGCTTCCCTTTTGGATGCACAGGCTGGAGCGATTCACGTCTGCCCCGCGCTTTCGTGAAAATTTTTACCGTCATGCCGATGTGCTCCACCTGAATGCAGAGTCCGGCAATCTTTCTGTTTTGGTGCAGGACTCTGACTGGCAGCTTGCCAACAAGCTCTGCTGGTTTCGTCGTTACAGGAAAAATGACGGCCGGGACATTGCAGGCATCCTGCAGGAACGGGACGGTGATGCAGCCAAACAGATTTCCCAAAGTGTGCGGGATGTATTTGGTGAAGAGGCAACCTTAAATTCCGATGGGACGATGCTGTCGGATGCCCTGGAACAGGGTATGAACCCTGGCGAACTGGCCGCCCGGCTTGACGGGCGCGCCCTGTATTATGAAAAGGTCTATCGCTGGCTGTTTCCCTTATTGCGCCGGAAAGATGATCTGGCCGCCCGGAAAATTTGTTGGGCGGAAAGTCTGTTCTGGAGGACGGAGGGGGACGTCCAAACCACGCTGGCGCGGTACGGGATCCATCTTTCCCCTGTCATCGTGAACCATATCGCCCGTGTGATGTTCAAGCCGGAGTTTTGGAGTTTGTTATAGTATGACAAATTCATATTTTTTTCAACAGCCGTGGAGCAGGGAGGAATAATCATGAGAAGTTGTATAAGGACTGCATGGCTTACCGTGGTTCTGATGTTTGCCATGGTGGCAACGGCGCTGGCCAATTATCCAGGTACATTGGATGGTGGGAATCTTGTGCTGGTGGATGGCGGCATGGGCGTGGGATACTATGCAGACAGGTCATCGGTGCAGGTGGAGCAGTATGCGCCCCCAAAGTATCAGCTGGCTATAAATTTGGTGGGCGTAGAGTTCTCGGATGAGTATTGGCGGAGCCATGAAACTTATATTGGCGGCCCGTACACTAAGGGTGAAAGTTTTACGCTTAAGTTCCGCTACAACTGGGACAGGAAGGTCATTTCCTACCAGCGGGGAAAGACCTGGCTGGATTGGGATGTCAACCGCGATTACAGCCATGCAGAGGGTGATCCCATGATTCCCTTTGCTGCAGAAGTTGCCTTTGTGAGCGCCTACAACAAGAGATTCTTTAATGACAAGCTGGGCTACAGCCCGGTGCTGAAGAAGCGTCAGCGGGTCATTGACGAACAGCTTTACCGCAGGCTGGGGATTTGAAGTGAAGTGGAAACGCCGGTGTAAGACGGTTGTTTATGAAGGATATCTGATTCAAACGGTAAGAACAACGTAGCGATAAGTTCTGATTTTGTCAAGGAACCGATATGGAAAAGAAACGATGTAATTTCAGCTTCGGCGCAAAAGAATATCACGCATCGGATAAATTTGTTATATATCACGATACGCGCTGGTGCAAGCCCGAGCACAGAGACCGGGAACTTTTTGCGATGTTGATTCTGGAAGGAATGCAGGCCGGCGTGAGCTGGAACCTTATTCTGAATAAAGAGGACAACTTCAGAAAAGCGTTTGACGGATTTGATCCGGAGATTGTAGCAAACTATGACGATGCAAAACTGGAAGAACTGATGCAGGATCCCGGCATCATCCGTAACCGGCAGAAACTGAAAGCGGCCGTCACCAATGCAAAAGCGTTTCTGCAGGTGCAGAAAGAGTTCGGCAGCTTCGATACCTATATTTGGGGTTTCACAGGCGGAAAGGTGATCGACCATCATCTGGCGGACGTGAAAGATATGCCTGCAAAGGACGCGCTTTCCGAGAAGGTCAGCAAGGACCTTAGGAAACGGGGGTTCAAGTTCGCAGGGCCTGTCATTATCTATTCCTACCTGCAGGGAATCGGGGTCATAAATGACCACTGGGAATATTGCGACTACAGATAACCGGGGCAAGAGAGAAAACAACAGAAAGGAAGGTAACAGTATGCTCATCAACAAAAATGAACTCACAAAAGAAATGATTGAAAAAGCCATGCAGTGCAAAACCGCGGAAGAGCTGATTGCGCTGGCAAAGACCGGCGGCTATGAGCTGACAAAGGAAGAGGCTGAATCGTATCTGGCGGAACTGGCCGACATCGAGCTGGACGGGGAGACCCTGAAGAAGGTGTCCGGCGGCGTTAAAGTCTGCTACAATGTTTTAAATTGCTGGACCAAAGTCAGAAATAATTAATCGTATTCCGCATCGCCAAAATCATATTTAATGCAACAGCCGTGGAATTTTTTCCGCGGCTGTTTTGTTTTTGCTTTACAAACCCCGCAGGAAGTACGGCAAAGTTTCCCCGGGTCCGTACAAATGGACACAAAAATATGGTAAAATTATTATGCGGATATCATGGACTCAGGTTGCATGATGATGTTTCACGTGAAACACATTGATTTACACAAAGAGGAAAAACAATGAACTACTTTGTCATTGATTTTGAATTTACATTTTACAAAAGGCCGGTGGGAAGACCCCGTGGTTTTTTCAATGAAATCATCGAGGCCGGCGCTGTTTTGCTTGATTCCCGGGGAACCGAAACCGGCAGGATGCATGCATTTGTCAAGCCGCATTTTTATCCGAAACAGGCGAAAGACGCCTATGATTTCTGCATGATTACGGAAAAAGAAATGAAGAAAGCCATTGAATTCCCGGAAATGGTTAAACAGATTTCAGCTTTATTCGAACAGGGCAAATGCTATTTCGTTACCTGGGGTAACGAGGATTTCAGAGTCCTGGATATTGGCTGCCAGCGTCACGGCATTGAGAATCCCGTGCGCAAGGAGGACTGCCTTGATCTGGCGCTGGCCTACAGACTCTGGAAAGAGGACAGTTTCACCACAGGCCTTAAAGCAGCCGCGGAAGCGCTGGAGACCGATTCGGAAGGGCTTTGGCATACTGCGTATGACGATGCCTTCAACACCGGCAAGGTTCTCTTCAAAATGCTGGAAAAGGGCTGGAGTCTGGAAAATTTCCTGACAGTTATAAATAATAATTAAGAATTCGTAGTGCGATTCAAGGAGGTATTATGAAAAAGATACTTTTAATACTAGCCTGCCTTATGTTTTTTGTGAATTCATCCTATGCCCAAAAGTCCGATTGGATTGACCCAACTTACGATTTTACAAAAGTTAAGCGCATCTGTATTGACTTTGATGTGAAGCCGGAATTAAGAGACGGAATCAAAGAAAAAGAATCACAAGAGATATTTTATGAAACGATTAAAGAAACGTTTGTTGATGTTATGCCTAAACCTAAATATCAAGTTGACTCTATTTTTTCCGCACAAGATAAATTATCGATCTCTGGGAAAACATCCAAAGAAGAACTGGAGAGTTTAAGCAGTGATGAAAGAACGAATCTTTTGAATGAATACTTGGAAACAAATTATGATGTGATAGTAAAATGTTCTGTATTACAATATGATAATGGGAAAAAATATAGAGGGGGATTCATTGTAGGTTCTGTCTTTGTTCCCGGTGGAGACGAAAATGCGATATTTATCAATGCACATTTTAATGTTATTGATACAAAGACAAAGCAAAATGTGTGGTCGGTAGAGGATAAACGAGATAAAGAAGGAACAACCAAGAAAAAGGGAATGTTTAAACGAATCATTGCAGACTTCTCATCAAATCTGATTAATATTTTACAAACAAAGAAACCATCTGCTAAAACTGTTAAAAAAGTAGGGTTTTGAAATCGCTATTGTTTTTCAATACGGTAAAATGGAGAGTCCTATTACTAACGCTTGATTTACAAATAAAAAGGCGCACGGCGCGGTTTACAAAATAAATGAAGACTCACGATCCTTTCGCAGTGTCTTCCTGGCCATACGAACAGGAAACGGCTGGAGAAGACCTTAAGTTTTATGTAAAGAAGGAGGCCCTATTATGAACATCAAAAAACTTATAGCATCAGCAGTCACGGCACTGGCGGTCATGGCAGCAGCATCATGTTTCGCGCAGATACCCGAAACGGAACTGAACATTGGCGGTATTGAACCCGGGCAGGACGTTGGCTATACCGAACAGATTTACGGAAAGCCCGGCAAGTTCGAAGACGGGGGATTTATCCGGATTTACAACTATAATGATAAATTTATTGTAAGGGCAAAGCTGAACCGCGGTTTCAAAGTCACATCCGTTGCCATATATGAAAAAGGACTCACAACTCCCAGCGGGTTAACAGTTGGTGTACCATATAAAGAAGTGGCGAAACTGTTTGGCAAGGTAAAAGGGATTAAGTTCCAGGGCGAGGGAGTTGAAGCGAAGCTTAAGGGTTGTACAGACTACACGTATTTCAGCGGTGACAGGCAGGCAGTTTTCCTCGTAGGCAAGAAAGGTATAGTGCAGGCTATCAGGGTAGAGGAGCTGGACGAACAGAAGTACTTAGAAGCAAGAAGAAGAAAATATCAGGCATGACCATAAGCCATGTTGATAAAATAATAAGACATCACGATCTCTTCGCAGCGCCTGCCGGAAAAAGCAGGCGCTTTTTTATTAACACAACAGTTGTGTAATGAAAATGATTACAACTACCGTCGAAGCTCATAACTGCTGATTAATTACATTGGCGTGTGTACAGAAAAACGGTTGCGCTGCAGAAACTGCAATGCAACCGTTTTCAATCATGTTAAAGCGCCTCAGAACGTCCAGCAGGCCTGCAGGTTTGCCGTAACGCCGCGCTGTTTGCCAACCCAGCCCGTTACGCCGAAGTCGATCGCCATGGGGCCCTTGCCGGGTGTAACCTGCCAGCCCAGTTCGATCAGGCCGCTGCTGCCCTGAACACCCGGGCTCGGCGTGCCGTCGCCGCGGTATGTCGCCCGTGCATCCCCGCTGAATTCATACTGGTATCCCAGTCCGCCGTAAATCTTATTTTTCTCGTTCAGCGCATGGATCAACCTGGCGCCTACGCGCAGACGGTGGCTGTTCACCGAATCGAAATGCATTTCCGCGTCGTCCTGACCGTTAATGTGGATCATGGCGCTGTCACTGCCCGTATGGCTGTAGAAATATTTCCCGTAAACGTCCACCGTGTTGTCGTTGCCGATGTCCACCAGCTTGCCCGCGCCCAGATGCGCCGCCCAGTAGGTCGCGCTGCTGTCATAGTCGGCGTGGGATACTTCCGAAAGCTGCGAACTGTAATCGGATTTCACGCGGCCGGCACGCAGGCTGCCTTCATAGTAGAAGCCGTTGCTGTTGGTCTGTTTCGCAATCAGGCCCAGGCCCCAGTAGCTGGCATTGCCGTCCGCCTTAAGGCCGTTGTCCTGATAGCTGTCGTAATCGCCGTGGCCGTATTCCACAATTGGCCCGAATAATAACTTGCCCTTGCTGTTTTCCAGTTCCCTGGCAAAGCCCATGTTCAGGCCGATGCCTTTGATGTCCACGTGGGACCCGCTCATGGCCCGCAGCTTGGAGAGGCCTACCGCAGCGAAGCTGTTGAAACCGCCGCCCGCTTCTTTGTCTCCGGCCGCCACCTGCGCATTGAGCATGCCCTGGCCGGCCAGCAGGTCGGAACCTGCGTTAATCATGGTCGCCACTGCCATGCGGGTTTCAACCGGTGACTTCAGCCGGTCGGAAGAGCCGGATTTGGGCTCCGGCTTGGGCTCTGGTGTCGGAGTCGGAGTGGGCTCGGGTTTGGGTTCCGGATCAGGCGTTACTTCTTCAACATTCTCAACCGTAGTGATGATAGTAGTATCATCTTTCTTGCTGATGCTCAGTTCATATTTTTTATCGGTTGCCAGGTTGTTCGGTGCAAGGAAGGAAGCCTCGGCCAGTTTGGAACTATCAACCGTCTGCAGCTCATCGTCCGTGATCAGGCCGTTGCTGTTAACGAGCAGGTTGACCGTATCGCCTTTTTGCAGGTTCACGCCGCTTAACGCCGCCACCCCGAAGGTCACGCCTTTTACATCGGTCTGACTGCCAGTGCTCACCGTCAACATGGTATCGTCTTTGGCAATATCTTTCGGCAGGTAGAAGTTCATATTCTGGAACCCGCTTACACCTCCCGTCGTCACGTTTTTCGCCGCAACATTCAACGTGTTGCCGGCAACCGTACCGGTTGTTTGTTTTATACCCCCTACCAGACTCCTAACTGTTACCGGGGACAAAATGTTGATAGTGTTATTTTGCGCGCTGGTATACGCATTGCCGGCACAGATTATAGCGGTTGAAAGATCCGGAGACCCGCTGATCGTTATTGTGTTGCCGTCGGCAGTGCTGGGAGTACCATCCGCATAATAGACATCGCCGTTGCTGTAACCGCCGTAAATTTGACCCTTAACAGCAGCGTTGCCGCTGATAGTTACTATATTATTGTTGGCACTATCACGTGAATTGCCACCAATCACTTGTTGGATAGTGCCGCCGCTGACAGTTACCGTATTGCCGTCGGCAGCCTTCCCGGAATCACCGCCATATACACCATACATTTTGCCGCCGCTGACGGTTACCGAGTTGCCGGTTGCGCTGCCTAAATATGTGTATCCGCCATAAACCGGTTCAAGATTTTCCCCGGCGGCGCTGACAGTTACCTTGTTGCCGGTTGCGTTGCCACTATATGTGTATCCGCCATAAACTTGTATAAAATCTCCACCGTTCATATTTACTGTGTTACCGGTTGCGTCGCCGCGTGATTCGTAAACAACACCACCATATAACGTTGTTCCCTTGGTTAAGCCACTGACATTAACGGTCTTTCCTTCAATACCAGCAGTAGTATCAGAATAACCGCCTGCATAAACTTGATAGGCCGCGCCGCCTTCTTCGCCGGGAGTCTGGGCAAAATTCAGATTCAGGGTCGTTACAGAAGAATCTGATGGAACATTTGCACCGTAACAATTAATTAAGGTTCCTGTACCTTCTGTGGTAAACGTAAAATTCCCCTGATAGAAACTTACCCCCGTAACCGTCAACTCTGCCGCGTCTGCCACCGCCGGCATAAAGAACGCCGTGCTTCCCACCGAGGTCAATAAAGCCGCAAGAACCACCTTTGCCAGCCGTTTCCGTATTTTATGCCTGTACCTCATCATCGTTTTACCTCCTCTGGTTTTTATCAGATTCCATTAATAAATAAAGCGCACAATAAAGAGCAAAAAAATACAACTGATTATTAAAAATTATATTATAAATTTCAATTAATTTCTACTTTTTTTCAATTTGGCATTGACAAATTTCTATAACATTAAAATGTCATTTTTGTCATCGATCTGTAAAAAATGATAAAAGAACAGTGAACCGGATGTTCTTTTCACAGCAATGGTTATAAATGCTTTGAAAGGAAAGTAAGCATAAAAAGAAGCCGCAGTCAGGATTTGCAATTCTGGCTGCGGCTTTGATTGTTTATCGGCGATTTCGCTGATCTTTAAAAAGAAGCAATAGGGGGCTTTTACCGTTTTAATTTTTCCCATTATCTGTTTTACACAGAAATAATATTATAAAATAATAAAATCTCGCGATCCTTTCGCAGCGCCTGCCGGAAAAGAGCAGGCGCTTCTTCTTTATGTAAACGGGGGCATTGCCAGGTATTTAAAAAAATGATATCCTGCGTAATCTGGAAGGTTTCTTTGCGTTTCACGTGAAACTGTTTGATTTGCCAGGTCTATTGGCGTAGCCGTACTTTAAGTTTTAATCTTCCCACCGGACGCGTCACAGCGTCCGGTTTTACTAAAAAAGTGCGTTGTCATTGACAGGATGCCGCAAATGTAAAAATTGCCAGACGTTTTTATGCGTCTGGTTTTTTGCGTTAAGAGACTTTTCTTTTTCAAAATTCAGCGTTATAATAATAGCGAACATTTGTTTCAAATTTGTAATACAGGGAGGTTATTTATGGAAAATGATTCAGAATTATTATCGTTAGATGCTAATGATATCAAACGCCGGATATTCACTATACGGGGAAAGCAGGTGATGCTGGACAGTGATTTGGCGGAGCTCTATCAAGTTGAAACTAAGAATTTGAATAAAGCCTCCAATCGGAATGTTGAAAGATTTCCGGAAGACTTTAGATTTAAGTTAACAAAAGAGGAGTTTGAGAACTTGAGGTTCCAAACTGGAACCTCAAGTGAAAGTTACGGTGGACGTAGATACATGCCATATGTTTATACCGAACAGGGTATATCAATGTTAGCCAGTGTGTTAAGAAGTAAAATTGCAATTCAGGTGAGCATTAATATTATGCGGACTTTTATTGAAATGCGCCACTTCATAGCCAACAATGCCGCATTGTTTGAGCGGATCAGCAAAGTGGAACTGAAGCAACTGGAAGCAGACAAAAAGTTTGACCGGCTTTTTGAGTATGTAAACACGCATGCGGAAACAAATCAGAAACTCTTTTTTGACGGACAGATATATGATGCGTTCAGCCTGCTTATAGAGTTGATACAGAAAGCAGATCAGGAAATTATCCTGGTAGACGGATACGTGGATGTGAGCACGCTGAACGTATTAGCGAAGAAAAAGTCCGGTGTGTCCGTGACA